>JBGSKJ010000104.1:0-15197 GCA_041741275.1 Gallionella sp. | reverse complement strand
CAACTGCTGAGCATCCTGACCCAGTGCGGGCTGTTCTTCAAATATCTGTGGCTATGGCTGCTGCCGAACCCGGCCTGGATGTCGGTGGACATGCGCGAGCCGTTTGCCGTGTCACTGTTCGGCTGGCCGTATACGCTCGGGTTGGTCGGGTTCCTGGGTTATTTCTGTGGCGCGGTGTGGCTGCTGCTGAAACGGGGAAGCAGGGGCTTGCTGGGATTTGCGCTGCTGTTTCCGTGGATCATGTTCCTGACCGAATGGTCCACGGTGCGCATCCAGGAACCGTTTGTGCTGTACCGCAGCTATTTGTGGATGCCGGGAATATTCTTTGCGCTGCCGCTGCTGTCCGGATGGCTCGCCCCCAAAAGAGCGTACCTCGTGCTGGGGTTGGTCTGTGTGCTGCTGGTGCCGCTGACGCTGAACCGGCTGGATACCTTCTCCAGCAATTTGAAGCTGTGGAACGATGCCGAGAAGCTGGTGCGGAACAAGAGCGGCTTGTTCGGTATCGAACGCGTTTATTACAACCGTGGCACAGAATTGGGGAAACTCAAACGTTACGACGAGGCTGTTGCCGATTTCAGCAAGGCCATCGCCACCGTCCCGTTTGATTATGTTTACGGCAATCGTGCCACTGCCTATTATTTACTGGGAAGATATCGTGAGGCGCTGCGTGATTACGATCGTGCCATTGCGATCGAACCCGGTAATGCCAGCACTTATTATAATCGTGCCCTGGTTTACCGCGCCCTCGGCGACTACGCTGCCGCGCAGGAGGATATCAGGAGAAGTTGTGCACTGGGGTTGTGTCCTTGAGCTTCGTGTTTGCCGTCACTGATAAAACCCCTCAACAGGGGCAGCCCAGGCCTGGTAATTCACAGGGGTAGACCCCTGCTCTGATGAAGCGGCCAGTCACTGGTTATGCCGGAGGTCATTTATTCGGCGGCCAAAAGCAAAGGGCGGGTTTCAAGCCCGCCCTTTGCTTATGCACAATGCAGGTGAATCCGTTCAGCGCCTAATTGGCCTGCTTATCGGCAGCGTTTGGATCGTATTTCCCTCTCATGTCCTTGTTGGTATAGCCTTCGGTAGGGCCAAGGGCGAAAGGACGGTAGACATCGACTTTCTGGTAAAACTGGTCCGCAAAGTAGATCCGCCCATCGCTGTCAACCGCAATACCGGCAGGCAACATGGAATGGGTCGGCCCGGACTTGTCAGAGCGGACGCCTACAGCCAGCAGCAGCTTTCCGTCAGGGTTGAATATCTGGAAATTGCCGAAAGCGGCGTCTGTCACATAGATGTTCCCGTCCGTATCCAGCGCAGCCTCCTTGGGGCGGGAAAATTGCCCTCCCATTCGACCGATGGAGCCGAACGTGCTGATGAATTTACCGTCGGCGCCGAATTTCTGGACGCGGAAATTGCCACCATCCACCACATACAGCGAACCGTCCGGCGTGACCGCCACGTCCCGCGGCAAGTTTAGTTCGCCCGGCTTGGTGCCGCGACTCCCGATTTCGGATAGTTTCTCGCCGGTTTTTCCGTCGTACACCAATATCTTGTGGGTATCGAAGCTGCTGCCACCGATGTCCACCGCGTAAATGCGGCTTCCGTCCGCGTTAACGCCGAGCCCCGCCGGACGGTTGATATCGGTGGGGTTGCCGATGGTACGCAGGTATTTGCCGTCCCTGTCATAGGCGTAGATCACTTTGTTGAGTCCGTCGAGCACAAAGACATTGCCATCCTTGTCCACATCCAGACCCAGTGGTCTGGCCAACTGGCCGGGCTCTTCCTCGCCGAACGTGAAGAATTTCTGCTCGGGGATATCGAATACCATCACATTGCGTCGTCCGGTGTCTCCCACGAAGACACGCCCGTGATGCACTGCGACACCGTAGGGCTTGCCAAGGCCTTCACCCGTCTTTCTCTCTCCGGTAAGCGCCCGCCTGAGCTTATCTTCTTCGGCATCAGGCAACACATCGGTGCTGCCAGTCAAGGTGCGCTCGAAGATGAACCTGGGCTGCTCTGGGGGAGGCGGGAAGGTCAGCGTGTCTTTCATTGATTGGGGCATGGCCCGCGGTGCGGGTGCGGAGGTGCAGCCGCCTGCAGCAAGTGCGGCGGCGAGGACAATAAATATCAGGGTTCGCTTCGTCATTTTCATTCCCGAGTCAGGTTTCATATCGGTCGCAAGGATACACAAAGAGAATTTTGCGCGCAACTACCGTGACAGCGGCGTGCGCCGATGCCCGTGCGACAGTGAGGGTACCGCCAGAATTTGCCGCCGGGTTAGCTAGTGTGATAACATTTTTTACTCCAATCAAGCGCGCACGGCGCAGCGGAATAAACCCTGTCGAATCAAGCGAGGCCATAATGTCCATGTATTCATCTCCATCCCTGTTGCAAGCCGCCCGGAATCCACGCCTAGCAATGACTGAAAAAAGCAGCAAGATCGGGCGGACCGGGTCGCGGGTCCGGGCGCTGTGCTATGCCGCTGTGCTGTTGCTGCTGTGCGGTTGGAATGCGGCGCAGGCCGGTGATCGTGGAACGAAGTCCGACAAAGTCGCCCGTAATGCTGCCGACATTTTCAAACATTATTGTTCGGTATGCCACGGTGACAAAGGGAACGGACAGAGCCGGGCCAGGGGCAGTTTTGCGGTCCCGCCGCGGGATTACACCACCCCCGAGGCTGCCATCGAATTGACGCGCGAGCGCATGATCCATTCAGTTACCAACGGGCGTCCGGGTACCGCGATGATCGCCTGGAGTACCGAACTCACCGTGGCGGAGATCGAGGGTGTGGTGGATTACATCCGTGCGACGTTCATGCGGCTCGACAGCAACGGTGTAGCACGCGCCAAGCCGAGCGGCAAACTGCTGGCCAGCCGCGGAGGGGTTCTGTACATGCAGGCCTGCGCGATGTGCCACGGCGACACGGGCAAACGCCAGACATCGGGCAGAATGCAGCCGCCGCCCACGGATTTCACCCTGCCCACGGCTGTCGCCGAGTTGAACCGCAAGCGCATGATCGCTTCGATCACCAACGGCCGGCCGGGCACCGCGATGAAGGGGTACTCCAATGAATTCAGCAAGGCTGACATAGCAGCCATGGCGGACTTCATCAGCGCGGCTTTCATGACCAATACCAAACCGAAGAAATAAATGACGAAAAACTTTTGTCCGGCTGGTGCCAGACCGATAGACTTTCGGGGCACTTGCATGAGTAAAATTCTGGCCGCTGTGATGCTGTCTGCTGTGGTTGCCGCGCCTGCCGCTGTCCTGGCTGAAACGAATCCGAAATTTGCCACTGTGAATCCGGTACCCGCTGCCCCGAAACGGGCTGCTGCGGATATGTCCTTGCCGATGCCACTGGGTCTCAAAGGCGACATCGAAAAAGGACGCGATTTCTATATGCAGAATTGCTTCACCTGTCATGGCGTGACCGGGGCGGGTGACGGCCCGCGCGCTTATTTCATCAATCCTGTTCCGCGCGATTTTTTGCTCGAATCTTCGCGCCAATACCTGAACCGTCCGGCCTTGTTCGAGGCGATTACCAAGGGCCGCACCGCCAGCGAGATGCCGGCGTGGGGCAAGGTGCTGAACGAGCAGGAAATCGCCAACGTAGCCGAATACGTGTTTCAGAGCTTCATCCTTGCCGGCAAGAAGAAGGGAACCGGAAGCCGCGGTAAATGAGAAGTATTGTCCTGCTGCTTGCCGCGGCTGCACTCTTGAGCGGCTGTTTCGAGCCTTCGCTGCAGCAGACCGCGGATACGGTGCCGGCAGTGCCCCGGTCAGCAGTGCCGGAAGTGGCGGCGACCGGCACGCACCTCGAACTGGGCAGGCGCGTTTACAATTTTCGTTGTTATTATTGCCACGGTTATTCCGGCGATGCCCGCACGCTGGCGGCTACCCTGGTCACACCCAAACCGGTGGATTTCACCAGCATCCCGTTGGATGCGCTGGGGCGGGAGCGCATGTTGCATTCCATCCGGAATGGCAGGCCGGGCACTGCCATGATGAGTTTTTCCAGCGTCCTGCAGCCGCACGAGATCGCCGCAGTGGTAGATTTCATACGCCAGGAATTCATGACCTCGAAGCGCGAGAACACGCGCTACCATACCGAAGCGAACGGCTGGTTTAACCACGAGCGCTATGCGGCGGCTTTTCCCTTCACCCGCGGAGAGATCGCGCTGGACACTCCCTGGGAGCAGCTCACCCCGCAACAGGCCGAAGGCAAGAGACTGTTCATGACCACCTGCGTGAGTTGCCACGATCGTGCCCGGGTCAATAATGCGGATTTGCTTTGGGAAGAGCGTCCGGTGTCCTATCCTCGCAACCGGTATTCACCGGGGGATCACACCACGCCTGAACAGAACAAAAGCACGGATGCCGGTGGCAAAGTGTCGCTGGATGCGATGACCAGCGCCAGCCCCTATCTGCTGCATGACCGCGCGCCGGTACTGGCCGGCCTGTCTGCCACGGAGCGCCGCGGCGAAAAGTTGTTCCAGCAGAATTGCGCCTTTTGCCATGCGGCCGACGGGACGGCGCGCAACTGGATCGGCAGCTTCATGGAACCCCATCCGCGCGACCTGACCAGCGCAAAAGCCATGTCCGGCATGACCAGGACGCGCCTGAGAACAGTGATACACGAGGGATTGCCCGGCACTTCCATGCCGGCATGGAAGTCGGTATTGTCGGAACAGCAGGTGGAGGATGTCATCGCCTATGTGGGACGCGCCTTTCATCCTTTTGCCATGGAAAAATAATGCTGAAAATCTACAACACGCTGGGGCGTGACAAGCAGGAATTTGTGCCTATAGCTCCGGGCAAGGCCGGCATGTATGTGTGCGGCATGACGGTGTACGACTATTGCCACCTCGGTCATGCGCGCGTGCTGGTGGTGTTCGACATGGTGTACCGCTGGCTCAAGGCGAGCGGTTACGAGGTGGACTATGTGCGCAACGTCACCGACATCGACGACAAGATCATCAAGCGCGCGGCGGAGAACGGCGAGTCCATCCACGCGCTCACCGCGCGCTTCATCGCGGCGATGCACGAGGATGCCGACGCACTCGGTGTGCTGCGTCCCGACCACGAGCCGCGCGCCACGCAGTACGTTCCCGAGATGCTGGAGATGATCGCGCGACTCGAACAGAACGGGCTGGCCTACCGCGCGGGGGATGGCGATGTGAATTACGCGGTGCGCAAGTTCCCCGGTTACGGCAAGTTGTCCGGCAAATCGCTGGAAGATCTGCGCGCCGGCGAGCGCGTGGATGTCGCAGAAGGCAAGAACGATCCGCTCGACTTCGTGCTGTGGAAACACGCCAGGGAGCAGGAAGCCGAAGAGGTGAAATGGGACTCGCCATGGGGCAAGGGCCGTCCCGGCTGGCACATCGAATGTTCGGCAATGGGCTCCAAACTGCTCGGATCACATTTCGACATCCACGGCGGCGGCGCCGACCTGCAGTTCCCGCATCACGAGAACGAGATCGCGCAGAGCGAGGGTGCGCACCGGTGCACCTTTGTGAATTACTGGATGCACAACGGCTTCGTCAATGTCGACAAGGAGAAGATGTCCAAGAGTCTGGGCAACTTTTTCACGATACGCGAGGTGCTGAAGAAATACGATGCCGAAGTGGTGCGTTTCTTCATCCTGCGCGCGCATTACCGCAGCCCGCTGAATTATTCCGACGTGCATCTGGATGATGCGAAGCAGTCGCTGGGCAGACTCTATACGGCATTGAAGAGTTTAACCCCCCCAGCCCCCCTTGTCAGGGGGGAGCAAGCCTCCTCCTCCGCTCCTCCCCTGACAAGGGGAGGCCGGGAGGGGTTGGGGAGGCCGGGAGGGGTTGCTGTCGATTGGAACGAACCCCATGCGCAACGTTTTCGTGCGGCGATGGATGATGACTTCAACACATCGGAAGCGATGGCGGTGCTGTTCGATCTGGCCAACGAACTGAACCGCACCAGGTCGGTTGAAGTAGCAAGGCAACTCAAGTCGCTGGGCGGCGTGCTGGGCTTGTTGCAGCAAGACCCGAATAAATTTTTGCAAGGCACCAATCACACTTCCGCTGCGTCGCTCGAATCACAATCATCAACTTTGTCTGCAACAGGTGAACGTAGCCTTGGTCCCGCATCTATCAATCAACTAATCGAAGCGCGCACCGCCGCCAAGCAAGCCAAGAACTATGCCGAAGCCGACCGCATCCGCAAGGAACTGCTGGTGGCAGGCATCGTTCTGGAAGACTCGCCGCAAGGCACCACCTGGCGGCGCGCGTAATGTAGGAGCCCGATTCATCGGGCGATTGTTGTGAAGATCAATCGCCCGATGAATCGGGCTCCTACGGTGCTGCGTATTGCGCGATTTTTTATGAGAGGTCTGCTCCATGGGCGACACTGAAAAACACCCTCATGGAAAAAATCTCCGCAAAGGGCGCGTTTCCCTGCCGAACCATGCCTACCTGGCGACCATCGTCACGGCATCACGAAAACCGATTTTCACTTCTTTCGACGCCGCTCGTGTGGCGGTGAGGTGTTTCCATGACAGGGATGTCATGCGCCATGCACAAACTCTGGCTTTTGTCGTCATGCCAGACCATGTCCATTGGTTACTTCAGCTTGAGGAAAATGTGAGCTTGTCCGAGACCGTCCGCGTGTACAAAGCCAAGGTATCGTTGATCCTCCGGCAGCAGACCTGGCAACGCGGATTCCATGACCACGCACTACGCGACGAGGACAACGTGCGCGGCATCGCGCGTTACATCATAGCCAATCCCCTGCGTTCTGGATTGGCCAATAGTGTTGGTGAATATCCGCATTGGGACGCGATATGGCTGTAGGAGCGCAATTCATTGCGCGATTGCTGCAAAGAGAAATCGCCCGATGAATCGGGCTCCTACGGCAGCTTTCCCGCCGCGACCATGCGGTTGAACAGGATGCCCGGGGCAACCCAGGCTAGCAGGTCATCAAACGACGGCGTGGGGGTATGGCTGACGAATTTGGTGTCGTTGTCGCTGTTTTCCGCTTCATCAGCTCCTATGGAGACTGTAAGCTGGGTGCCATCACTGACATAGGCACCGGCACCGTTCTTGCCGTGCGAGAGAAACAGGGCCGGCACATCGGTGGCAACATTTGTGCCACCCGAGTCGGCGGAAAGAACATACGGCACACCTGGCGAACACAGGGCAAAACTGGCTGCCACTGGGGGTGTAGTGAGAGCAGGGCTGCAATCAGTAGTGCCGGCGGCGATCTGGTCGGCGAAGCGCGTGGTGACCCGGTAGGTGTAGCGGCGTTCCCATGCATCCGTTTCCTTAATTCCCAATGTTACCCAGGGTAGCACACCGGTCACGGTGGTGCCGGTGCAAGCAATGGCACTGGTGTCAGCCACGGTGTTGCCCGAAGCAGCAACACAGGCGCAAGTGTTGCCAGTGGTGGCTTCCATGCCGGCATTGGCCAGCCCCGTAGCCAAAGTGGCTTTTGCCGGGCAGGGCAAGCGGCCATTGACAATCGCATAGCCAATCAAGGCTTGCTGAATCTCATCCATCTGTTTGCGCGTTTCATTGGTCCGTTGCTGTTCCAGTTGGCTGGAAATGGTAGGCACCAGGCCAGTCAATAGCAGCGTGACGATGAACAACACCATCGCGATCTCGACCAGGGTAAAACCCTGTGGCCGGGTTGTTCTGGTCTTTCTTAAGGGGGGGGGGGACATGGGTTCACATTCAGGTTGGTGTCGATGCAATACAGGATGTCGTTGAACGTGCTGCTACTGGTAACGGCGGTTGTATAGCTCTCGTCTCCATCCGCGGAAGAAAAGTTGCTGGCGTTACTACTTTCCAGATAATCTGGGACAACGCTTTTATTGGCTCGGCTCTGGCTGGAAAGCTTTTTTCCGGCGAACATGACCACTGCTGCATAGTTTCCGGAACCGTTTATCTTAAGACAAGAGGTGCTGGAACAAGAACCAGTGTTGCCCGTACCAGGTTCGAATCTCTCTCCGAGGGCATAGAACAGGTGATCCTTCCAGTTATCCCACCAAGGGTAAATGGCGGCCCAGCCAGGGCAATTGGCGCCATCGCTTTGCAGTAGAAACTTGTTGCTGATCGAGTTGCTTGAAGTGTCGCGCGCGGTATTCACCTTGTAGGGGACGCGCCCGGCAAACAGATTGACTCTATCGTTATATAAAAGTATATCGGCATAGTCAGTAAGAGAGATCTGGGCGGGCCAAGGGAGGCTTTTATTATTGGGATTTGGGGAACCGCCGGAATTGTTCCTTGTGCCAAAAAATGCTATACATTTCGCCACCTCAAGCGTCATGGTATTTAGTTTGGCGGTAAGATTACGCGCATTGAAAATGTCATCCTTGGTGATAAATATAAACTGGTCGTTGGTGTGCAGAGTAATTCCAGCGCGGAACTGGCTGATGGCGTTGGAAGTGCCGGAAACTGCGGCGTTATTGATCGTGCCGTCGCTGTCGAGATAGTTTATGGCGGTAAAATTACCGCCGCAGAGGGGCGCATTGCTGTCGGCGGCACGGTTCTGGTTGTCGAGTACTGCGCCGGGAGCGAATATCACCGCGACCACGTTTTGCGCGATGGGTGCGCCGCTTGAATCCAGTATTTCAAACAGGCCGTTGTTGTCCCAGTTCATCAAATCGGTCTTGGGATTGTTTTTGTAAGTTCCTGAAACCGCATACCACAGGCATTCGCCGTCGCTATCGCGCAGCGGGGGAAGGTCGAGTGTCTTCCATGGTAATCTGCCGATGCTGCTCACATTCTTGTTGCCGCATGCAAGCTCCGAGGATCCCTCGGGATTTCCGCTGCCATTACCGTCTATATCCGGGCAGGGCAGATAGCCATGCACCTCACCTGGATGTGTGTCGCCATAAGTGATGGCGTAGCCGATCAGTGCATCTTTCGCCTGCGCCAGCGCGGCGGAGGTCTTTTCCTGGCGTGCGCTTTTCAGCGCGGAGGTACTGAGCGTGCCGACCAACACTGATGCCACCCCTGCCACCATGATCACGATCATGATCATCAGCGCAGCGCCGTGTTGTTTTGTTTTGGCGTGACGGGGTGGGGGTGGTGCGCGCATGATGGCTTAAGGTTCCGAATCGGCGGCCGGGTTGATGCGTACCTTTTGCCCGACCTTGACCTTGACCGGTTTTGATAGTCCCGGCACGGCGACCGGCAGACTTTCCGGAGCGCGTTCGTCGCTGTTGCCGGCTTGCCGGGGTACGCCGTTGATCCAGGCGGTGCGCTTGCCACCTTGCTGCTGCACGATGCCGTTGACGGTCAGGCCGCGACCACCGCCACCGGAGTCGCTATTCTGCGGTTTGGAATATTCCAGTTGCGCGCGTTGTTCCGGGGTGAAGAACAGCCGGCCCAATGGTTCGGCACTGCCGAGCGCCGAGAATGTTAACCCAAAGGCATACAGGCCAATTTTGAGGATGGTGTTCATGGCTGAGCGTTCCTGTTCTTGAGGGTGATCCAGCCGCCACTGCATTCCGCTTTGAGCTGAGCGGCAGTGGCGGAGTATTCACTATCGGCGGATATGCGCTGCAACGTGCAGCCTTCGAGTTGATACCAGCCATCGATCTTCTTGTGCAACGCGGTGAAAAAATCCAGCAACTGTTCTTCATGCAGCAGGTCGAACTGCAGTTTCGTCTCGCTGTAATGGATATCGAAGTTGCCGCTGTCGAGCTGCTGCTGCGGGGCGTATTTCTTCTGCGGGGCGATGTGGTAGCGGAAGTCCGTCACCAGATTCATCTGGCGGAGCTCTTCCAGGCCTTCCATCCAGTCCAGGCGCTGGTCATCGCCGACGATTTTGCGCTTGATCAGCGCACCATATTCGTCGGCGTATATCGACATGTTTTCGCGGTCTTCGTGCGCCGCTGCCAAACGTCTGCGTGCATCGATGCCCTTGTTGCGCGCGATGCGCAGATCGTTTTTCGCCTTGACCGCATATTCATTGCTGATATACAGGATGGCCGCGCTGATGAGAGCAGACGCGCAAATTGCCAGGATGCTCCAGCGCAATACCGGGAAGTCGGATTTAGTGATCTTCATGCTGGTGGTCTGGTCAAATTGGTTGTTGTGTTTCCGGGGCGGCGCGAAATTCTAACGGAAAAAGCCAGCGTGCTGGTGCGTGCTTCACGTTGATCGGCGATGCTGCCGCTTGGGCTGGCATCGAAAGGTTTGGTCAGCACCGTCACCTGATATCCTTGCGCAGTCAGGTCTTGCTGGAAGGTTTCCAGATAATTCAGCACGGCACGGTAGTCGTTTTCGAACTCCACCAGACGTCCCTTGAGGGTGATGACCTGGGCGGGGGCATCTGCAAGGGTGTTGCTCGCGACCGGCTCGGCCGCACTCATCTGCCAGGCGAGGTCATCAAGTTGGATCTGCGGGTAACGGTCGAGCGTTGCGCTGACCGGCCCCATGATGTCCAGCGGGGCCGGTGTGTACAGGTTGAGCTTGCGCATGACCGATACGCCGGCCTTCATGTCTGCCGCGGGAGCATAAGTGTTCGGAAAGGCGCGCGTGACTTTCTCCACTTCATTCAGGGTCTGTTGTGCCTGGGCTTTCAGCTCAACGGCTTCCTCAGCATTGCTGTTGCTTTGCCAGAAACTGTTCGCTCCCCACAGCATCACTCCGAGCAGGAGTACTCCGCTTGCCAGGTTAAGTGAATTCTTTACTCGACACAGACTGAAGTAATGGGTGTGGGTTGCATTCGCATAGTTGCTCTTCGGCGGGTGCGCCGCGAGCTGGTGCAAAAAGATCTGGCTGGCATCCGAATCGGTGAAGCGATAGTTGATCTTGAGTTGCTGGCCGACTTCCACGATATCCGCGAAGTCGTAGCGCATATCCGCGTTCCTGGGTAATTTGTCCTGCAGTTCATTGCGGTCATCGCTGTGGCACAGGATGCGCACATCGAGTGTTCGGCCGGAAGGAAGCAAGCTCAGGCTCTTTAGATATTGATAGGTGCGGGCGAGCTCCCTCACCACGGCATCGTGGAATTTCAGGTCGGCGTGAACTGGCGTCAACCGTGAGACCTGCAAATGATGTTCACTGAAATAGGTTTGCCGCAGTCCGGAAAATTTTTCCCAGGAAACCAGCAACAGGTGATTCGAGGGGTGATCTTTGACCAGCGGTGCACTGATCTGGGGTACCGAATAGATCCCGGCGAGCGCAATTTTCTGCGCCAGCATGATGTTCAGCCACGGGGTGATGAGCGCCGGGTTGGTCAGTGCCGAGAACAGCATGTCATCGTCGCGCCTCCCGGTCTTTTGACGATGCAGCAGGGTGACTTGATGGAAAGGGGTGCCGCGATAGAACTGGTCGAATTTGCGCTGCAATAACGCGGCGCGGTTGGCTCCGCTCAGGTGCGGGACGATCTCGTTGCGGAAGTCTTCCTCGATCAGGTCGGTCAGCAGGTAAGTCGGGCACTTTACCGATCGCAGCAGAGACGCGAAATCTTCCCGCCCTTCCGGGGAGTCGGTGAAATCGCGTTGCACGGCGACTCGTCCGTCCGTCATGTGCTGGGCGTGAAGATGGTCGGCACTCAGGAATAGCAGCAGAGCGTGTTTCATCAGAATTGTACCTTGCCGATAATGTCATAGATGGGTGACAGCACCGACAACATCACCCAACCCAGCAATGCTCCCAGGATCAGGGTCATGGTCGGCTCTATCATCACCTGCACTTTTTTGATCGAGTCCTTCACGTCGCGATCATAAAAATAGCTGACGTTGAGCAGTGCCTTATCCAGCGAACCGGTGGCTTCGCCGACTTTCAGCATGCGTATCACCAACGGCGGGAACATGCCGGTGTTCTGGAAGCTCTGGGTCAGATTCTTTCCGGACTCGATCTCAAGCGTGACATCGGCCAGGCTTTTGGCGACGGCGCGGTTGTTGACCACGTCGCGGGTGATGGCGATGCAGTCGAGGATGCTGATGCCGGAGCCGTACATGATGGCGAAGGTGTTGGCAAAGCGCGCGAGAATGATCTTGCGCAAGATCGGTCCGGTCACCCAGATGTTGAGTTTCAGGTTGTCGAACCTGAATTGCATCTCCGGGCTGGAGTTGATGATCAGTTTGGCGACGATGGGCAAGACGATGGGCAGCGCGATGAGCGCATACCAGTAGTCCACGAAGAAAGCAGAGGTGGCGAGCAATATGCGCGTCTGGATCGGGATCTCCTGCCCCATGCCCTTGATGAAGCCGACCAGTTGCGGCACCAGGTAGATCATCAGAAAGAAGGTGATCGCCAACACGATGGTGCCGACGAAAGCCGGATAGATCATGATGGTCTTGGTGTGCGAGGCCATTTCGTCCTGCCACTTCAGCGACTCGGTGATGTGGCCGAACACCTCCGGCAGACGCCCGCTTTCCTCACCGGCATGCGTCAGGCTGACAAAGATCTTGTCGAATGCATCGGGGTGTTGCGCCATCGCCTGGGAAAGTTCTTTGCCGCCCTCGATGGATTCGACCAGATTGGCGATGACTTCGCGGAAACTCGGGTCGCTCATGGTGTCGCGCAGATCGGCGAGGCTCTCCAGCAGCGGCACACCGGCGCTGGTGAGTTGTTCGAGGTTGAAGAAGAAGGTGATCAGCTCGGGACGTTTGACTTTTCTGCGTCCGATGCCGAAGTTACCGCGGTCTATTTTGGCATCGATCAGATCCAGGCCGCTGCGCTTCAGGCGCAGTTCCAGGTCCACCACATTTGCGGCATCCTGCAAACCTTTCCGGGTTTTGCCCAGGTCGTCTATCGCGCGATAGGAATAGAGCGACATCAGCCGGCCCGGTCGGTCAGATCAACCACGCGGCTGATTTCCGCGAGCGAAGTGGTGCCCTGCATGATGCGCCGGATGCCGTCCATAGCCAGTGGGCGAAATCCCTTGGTGAGCGCGGCCTCCCTGATCTGGCGGGCACTGGCGCGATGCGAGATCAGATCGTCCAGGTCGTAATCCAGCTTGAGCAATTCCATGATGGCGAGACGTCCCTTGTAGCCTTGATGGTTGCAGGTTTCACAGCCGGCGGCACGATACAGGGTGGCGTCATGGTGTGCGGCGATGCCAAGCAACTGGCGTTCCAGAGCGTCGGGCGAATAAGGGTATTTGCACTCGTTGCACAGTATCCGCACCAGACGTTGCGCCACGATGCCGATGATGTTGCCGGCCATGATGTCGGGCAGGATGCCGATATCGAGCAGCCGCGAGATCGCCCCGATGGCCGAGTTGGTGTGCAGCGTCGAATACACCTGGTGTCCGGTCATCGCGGCGCTGAATGCCATCTCTGCGGTGGGCTGGTCGCGGATCTCGCCGACCAGGATGATGTCCGGATCCTGGCGCAGCATGGAACGGATACCGTTGGCGAAGTCCATCTTGGCCGCCTCGTTCACCGAGGTCTGGCGTATCTGCGCCAGCGGGTATTCGACCGGGTCCTCCAGGGTCATGATGTTGACCGACTCGGTGTTGACATGATTCAGCACCGAGTACAGTGTGGTGGTCTTGCCGCTGCCGGTGGGGCCGGTCACCAGCACGATGCCCTCCGGCTTGGAGATGATCATCTTGAGCATGTTGAGCGCGGAATCATCCAGGCCGATCTGATCCAGCGGTACGATGCCTTTCTGCCGGTCCAGGATGCGCAGCACCAGATTTTCACCGTGCGTGGTGGGGTGCGAAGCCACCCGGAAATCGATCGGCCGGCCGGACAGGCGCAGCGAGATGCGGCCGTCCTGCGGGGCGCGCGTTTCGGCGATGTTCATGTTGCTCATCACCTTGAGGCGCACCACCATCGCCGGCCAGAAGCTCTTGTGCAGGCTGCGCACCTGGCGCAATACGCCGTCGATGCGGTAGCGGATGCGCAGAAAGCTGCTTTCCGGTTCGAAGTGGATATCGGATACGCCGCGCTGCACCGCTTCGGTGAGCAGCGCATCGATCAGGCGCACCACCGGCTGGCTGAATTCGTTCACGCCGGACTGCAGCGTCTGGTATTCCATCTCGCCGGGTTCGATCTCGTGCAGGATGCCGTCGATGGAAAGCTCGAAGCCGTAGTACTGGTCTATCGCGCGCAGGATGTCGGATTCGCTGGCCAGATGGGTGATCAGCCGGTATTCATCCTTGAGCAGGGCACGCACCTGGTCTAGCGCGATGATGTTGTCGGGATCGGCGACTGCCAGGGTAAGGATGTGTTCGGCCTGATCCACCGACAGGGGCAGTAGCTGATAGCGTCGCGCAACATCCTTCGGGATCAGGCTGAGCGCCGACGGGTCGATGATGACGGAGGCGAGTTCTACGCTTTCCTGGCCAAGATTCTCCGACAGTACGTCGCGGATGGTCGCTTCGGACAGAAAGCCGAGGCGAACCAGCAAGCGTCCCAGCGGCTGGTGCGTCTTGTCCTGCTCCTGCAGGGCGATGCGCAACTGGTCGTCGCTGATCACACCTTTGCCGACCAGTATCTGTCCCAGCGGCTGCTGGAGTGGGGTATCCGGTATCTGATTTTCCAGCATGGTGAATTAGCGCGTCAGTTCCCTCACGCGCAGCGAAGTTTGCGCGTGATCAAAGCCAGCGCTGCGCGGTTCATTCCCGTCCACCGGGTCTAGTAGCAGGGCACGCTGGTAATATTGCGCAGCCAATTTGTTCTGGCCCAGGTGATCGAGGCTGACCGCGAGATTAAAGGCCAGTTCGGCATTTTTCGCATCCAGCGTATACGCGTTGAAGTAGGCCGATTGCGCCTCGCCCCAGCGCGATTGGCCGGCGTAGATGTTACCCAGCGCGGAATGCAGGGCGGCGGAATCGCGTTGCTCGCGGAGCAGGTTCTTCAAGCGGCTTTCGCTGTTTTCATTCATGTTCAATACGGACATCCCCGCATTCGCCACATCATTGCGCGGATCCAGTGCCAGTACGCGCAGATAATACTGCGCGGCGAAGCCGTCCTCGCCAAGTTGTTGCGAAATGGCCGCCAGTCCGAGCAGCGCATCGGTATTGCGCGCATCCTTGCCGAGGACTTCGTGATACATCTGCCGCGCATCGTCCAGCTTGCCGCTGCGATAAGCGAGGTAGGCATTGCCGATCAAGGGGTCAAGCGGTTCGGCCTGCTGCGGCTTGAGGCGTATGCGCGCAGCGGACTGCCGCGCCGGCTTCGTTATTTCACGCGGCACGTCACTTGCGAGCGGGGGTAGCGCGCCGTCGGCGGAAGCCGGAGCGGTGGTTGCGGCAGC
>JBGSKJ010000103.1:0-2394 GCA_041741275.1 Gallionella sp. | reverse complement strand
GTAGAACCCTTCCATCGAACCGAACGGCGTCGTCAGCGGGCAGCCCGATACGTAATCATGGCTTTGCCCCGGCGCGAGCAGCGGCTGTTCGCCGACCACGCCTTCGCCATCGACATGGTTCACCATCCCGCGCCCATCGGTGATGCGCCAGTGCCGGGTGCGCAGGCGCATCGGTTCGTGCGAGGCGTTTTCGATGCGGATGTGATAGACCCAGAACCACTTGCCCGCATCTGGATGCGATTGTTCGGGCAGATAATTGACAGCAACCCGGACGGTCACTCCGTCGGTCGTGGCAGCGTGCTGGAAGAGTTCTTTCATAACGCCTCCCAAGGTAGCGATTTGCGCATCCGTCACAAGAGGCCTGGCGCGGTTAATCCACGCTGTATGCTGCCGGGAGAGCAAATCGATCAGGCATGGGCCAGCAATTCCTCGATCTGGCCGAGGCGTTCCTTGCCGAAGAACATTTCGGTATTGCCGCCCTTTGGCCCGACGAACATCGTGGGAATGCCGAACGCGCCGCGTGCGACCACCGCATCGGTGTTGGCGGCGAGGCGCTGTTTCACGCCGTCACCCTGCGCGCGGGCGAACAGGTCGGCCGCGTCAAAACCGGCCGCGTTCAGCACCGCGCCGATGACCTGCGGATCGGTGATATCCAGCCCTTCCTCCCAGATCGGACGCAGCAATGCTTCGACAAACTGCACCCCGCGACCGTCCTCGTCCGCTGCGGTCAGCATCCGTTGCAGCGTAATCGAATTGAACGGAAATTGCGGGTGCAGGCGATATTTGCCGAGGTTGTGCCGGGCGATAAAGCGCTGCATTTCGAGCATCGCGTAATCGTTCTTGCCCTTCACCTCGCCGTCGCGGATCATCGGCGGGGCATTGCCGGTGAGTTTATGCATCCCGCCCAGAAACACCGGGATAACATCGAGTTCGGCCTCGTACCGGTTCACCAGTTCGCGCAGCGGCCACCAGATCAGATAGGCATTGGGGCTGACGAAATCGAACACCAGTTCCACGCGGGTAGTCATGATCGAAACCCAGGCTCCAAAACCTGCTCCAAGGTGCTCACGATATCGGAAAAGTGATCATCAGTGTGCCGGGCCTTGCTAATATGCGCTCCGTTTAGCCCATCTCCACCGTTACAATAAAAAATCGGCTTCCGGGCCTCCATGGAGTACGGAATCAAGCTATGAAGATTCGGAATTTTTCCAAGCTCGTAGTCATTATCATCCCACTCAACCACTTGTTTAAGAGGCTTTAGTTTATCGACAATATTCTTTGTGATGGCGGGCACGAGTTCATCCCCGTAGATACTCCATCCCTTTGTCATTCCACTAGAGTTTGAACGGATGTTGTGCTGCTGGATAACATATCCAAGGTAAGTTGGGTGGCCTTTTGGAATACTCAATTCGACGGAATTCCAAGCGGCGTTAACTTGATCCCATTCCTTACGCCAACCTACGAGCTTGCTTCCAAGGTTTTCAGTTCCTTGGATTGAAAAAAGGTCAGGTGCCACTGGCGTGATGAAATAATCCGACGACGCTAAAACAGCCCGATTCAGTGCGCCTAAGTTTGGCCCAAGGTCAATGAGAACAATATCTGCGCGCACTTTTGACGCCGCTGCCTGTATGTAGCGATGTATCGCGGATTGCGCCCGGATATCAGGCTCACTACCACCTTTCGCGGACGACCAAGTGTCGCCAAGGCGATCTTCGAAGTTGCTAAGACGCAAGTCACCGGGAACGATAAACAATTCGCCCTTAGCGTGTAGAACCCGAGAGGGTTGGCGATCCCTAATGTCTCCGGTCGTAGCGTATACTGGCTCAATGTTTCGGAAAATGCTGTTCCCTTCAGTCCGCCAAGCCTTTCTGATATCCGCATCAGACAGGCTGTAAGCAGTCA
Organism: Gallionella sp.; assembly: GCA_041741275.1. Classification (GTDB taxonomy): domain Bacteria; phylum Pseudomonadota; class Gammaproteobacteria; order Burkholderiales; family Gallionellaceae; genus Gallionella. Next base: position 492 of record JBGSKJ010000103.1, on the reverse strand, counting down.
GGTTACATTGACTGTCGCAGTCGACCATCAGAACGGTCTTGCCATTCCGCGCAAGCAAATGAGCCACATGGTACATGTAGGTGGTTTTGCCCACGCCACCCTTGTTATTGAAGATACTTATGAACTTTGGCATTGTGGCGACTCCTTGCGAAACGGAGATAGTCAAAATTCTTGGGCCCGCCAGACTGTAAGTTTTTAAAGTTGAAAAATTAAATCCCGGCCGCGGTTAGCGCCTGATCCATGTCTTCGACCAGATCGGCGATATCTTCGAGGCCCACATTGATTCGCAGCAGCCCTTCGGTAACGCCCATCGCGGCGCGGGCTTCGTCGCCCATACCGGCGTGAGTGCTGGACGCCGGGTGACACATCAGGCTGCGCGCGTCGCCGATATTGTTCGAAATATCAATCAGGTCAAGCGCATCGAGCACCGCGAAGGCGCGCGCGCGGGTGCCGACATCGAGCGCGAAGATCGGCCCCGTCGCATCCATCTGC
>JBGSKJ010000102.1:0-35761 GCA_041741275.1 Gallionella sp. | reverse complement strand
CGGCGGCAAGCTGCCGATGGACCAGATCAAGTCACGCATGGGCGACAAGTCCGTGGGTCGAATGATCGCGATCATCAACTCGATGACCAAGAAAGAGCGTCGTCACCCGGACTTGCTCAATGGCTCCAGGCGCGCGCGTGTGGCCAAGGGCGCCGGCGTGCAGCCATCCGAGGTCAATACGCTGATCAAGCAGTTCGAGCAGATGCAGAAGATGATGAAGATGTTCAGCAAGGGCGGCATGGGCAAGATGATGCGCGGCATGGCGGGCAAACTGCCGGGGATGGGCCGTTAACAATACCTACACCAGCAATCAGCCACGGATTAACACGGATGAAAACGGATATGACCCCGCATTTATCCGTGGCAATCCGTGTTAATCCGTGGCTAAATATTGCCTCTTTCTCACCGATCAATACCTCTCAACCATGACTATCAAAGCAATTATTTTCGACGTGGACGGCACACTCGCCGATACCGAGGACGGGCACCGCAAGTCATTCAACAAAGCCTTTGTGGAATGCGGTCTGGACTGGGACTGGGATGTCGCGTTATACGACAAACTGCTCAAGGTGACCGGCGGCAAGGAACGCATCAAGTATTTCGTGGAATCGTTCCGGCCGGATTTTGCCAAGCCAGCCGATTACGAGGGATTCGTGAAGAATCTGCACACGGTAAAGACCAGACACTACACCGGCATGCTCGGCGAAGGGAATATTCCGCTGCGTCCCGGCATCAGGCAATTGATCCACGATACCCACGCTGCCGGCATCACCCTGGCGATCGCCACCACCACCACACCCGAGAACGTGTCTGCCCTGCTGGAAGTGGGACTGGGGGAAAACTGGGCGGATTATTTCGCGGCCAACGGTTGCGGCGACATCGTGCCGCACAAGAAACCCGCGCCGGATATTTATTTCTGGGTGCTGGAAAAGTTGGGACTGTCCGCTGCCGATTGCATCGCGCTGGAAGATTCCGCCAATGGCTTGCGTTCCAGTCTTGCGGCCGGGATCAAGACTTTTGTCACGATCAACCACTACACGCGCAACCAGAATTTCGAAGGTGCTGCAGCGGTGTTTGATGATCTGGGCAATTTGAGCGACTTCTACCGCAGGGCCGGCTTGCCACTTCCCAAGCAGCGGGTTTCTGTTTAGTATTCGGCCGCCGTGGGGACGTAGCTCAGCTGGGAGAGTGTCGCGTTCGCAATGCGAAGGTCGGGAGTTCGATCCTCCTCGTCTCCACCACTCCACAAAAGGTCAGACTTCGCTCTGGCTTTTTTCTTTTCTGCCGCAGTACCGGGACTGGAACATTATTCGTTTATTTGGCGCGAACAGATCGTTGCGAATTTTGGAGTATGGTGACGGCTTCCAATCAAGCATGTGCTTTGCCATGCTCAAATCGCCCAAAAGAAAAAGGACCCGCAATTCCAGTTGTTCCATTTTTTTCAAGGCAATTCCTTTTTGTAAAAAAATGACACGTCACTTCCACATGACATCACTGTCCGCCTTTGCCGCGGCAGCAAGCAGATTCATCAAAGGCAGCGCCCGATGAGCCATGCTCACCGCCTGCTCATCCACGTCCTTAGTAACATGCAACGGCGAAGATCTTCCTGCATCGATAGCTGCTGTCAACCGACCCAGCGCCCCGGGAACATCCGCCGCCAGAATAGCGCCGGGTACGGTTGCGCTGTGCCCCATCATTTTCAGCATGGCCAGCGCGACATCCCCAAACATGGTGATGTCGGCATAGGCTTTGGTTGTAAATGTCACCAGCATAAAGTTGTCCTCAAATGAGTCATCCGTAAAACAATCCGGCTTGGATGTTAATTCAGGCTCCGGATCGGGTCAGTGCGGTGGCATACATAGCAGGCTTTGCTGTCATGCCGCTCCGCACAGGCAAGCCATCGTCAGGCGCCCAGCCATTTGGCAAGGTTACCATCAGGCCGAAGTGCCTGTCACGGCGTCGCCGCAACCCGCCATCCGCGCAAGTATTCGGTTAGAATACGCGCCTTGAAAATTTATTACACATCAAGGAGTCCCTCATGTATCAAATCGCCCCGAGCATTCTTTCCGCGAACTTCGCCAGGCTGGGCGAGGAAGTCGATAACGTTCTCGCCTCCGGCGCGGACATCGTGCACTTCGACGTGATGGATAACCATTACGTGCCGAACCTGACCATCGGCCCGCTGGTCTGCGAAGCACTGCGCAAGCACGGTGTGACCGCGCCGATCGACGTGCATCTGATGGTCAAGCCGGTGGACCGCATCATTCCCGATTTCGCCAAGGCGGGCGCGACTTACATCACCTTTCACCCTGAGGCTTCCGAGCACATCGACCGCACCATCGGCCTGATCAAGGAAAGCGGTTGCAAGGCCGGTCTGGTGTTCAACCCGGCCACGCCGCTGGAGATACTGGAATACACGCTGCCCAAGCTGGACATGGTGTTGCTGATGTCGGTCAACCCCGGCTTTGGCGGGCAGAAATTCATCCCCCATGTGCTGGACAAGGCGCGCAAGGTGCGCAAGATGATAGCCGCCGGCGGTTACAACTGCCGCCTGGAGATCGACGGCGGCGTAGGCCCCGCGAACATCCGCGAAGTGGCTGCGGCGGGGGTGGACACCTTCGTATCCGGTTCCGCGGTATTCGGCAAACGCAATGAAAAAGACAAAAACCGCTACGACACCATCATCGGCGAATTGCGCGCCGAGCTGGCCAAGGTATGACGGAGAAGGGTAAAGGGATCGCGCCGGTGGCGCTCAGGGGAGAAGGGAATGGGACAACCCTTCCCTCTTCACCCTTCCCCCTTCCCATCCGGGCCATCGTCGTCGATCTCGACGGCACGATGCTGCACACCGCGCCCGAGCTCTGCGAAGCGGCCAACCGCATGTTGCGCGACATGGACTACGCGCCGGTGTCGCAGGAACTGCTGGCCAGTTACATCGGCAACGGCATCAGCTGGCTGGTGAAGCGCGCGCTGACCGGTGACATGCACGCCACGCCGGATGCCGCGCTCTACGACCATGCCTTGCCGATCTTCGAGATGCATTACACGGAGTTGCTGCTGCAAAGCAAACCGTTCGGCGGCGTGATCGAGGGGCTGGACGCGATGAAAGCGGCGGGTTTCCGCATGGGCTGCATCACCAACAAGGTGGAGCGTTACACGCTGCCGCTGTTGAAGGGTGTCGGACTGGCGAAATATTTCGAGATCGTGCTGGCGGGGGACACATTGCCCGAAAAGAAGCCGCACCCGATGCCGCTGCTGCATGCCGCAAAATTCTTCAATATCCCGATCCAGAAACTGCTGCTGATCGGCGATTCGCTGAGCGACACCGTCGCCGCGCGCGCCGCCGGTTGCCCGGTGTTCTGCGTGCCCTACGGCTACAACCACGGTGAGCCGGTGGAGACACTGGAGCTGGACGCGGTGATACAAAATCTTTCCGGCGCATTGCCGCTTATCAAACGCGATTAATGATGAACAACCTCCGTTATTTGAAAATCGCCTGCTGGCGATGGTGCTTGTAGGGGCGTAAGGCATTACGCCCTCACTTTCGCAAAGGGCGTATGCCATACGCCCCTACGACACAACAAGACACCGGAGGTTTTTCATGTTTCACCCGATCACCGAACAAGAATTCAAAGCGCTCGCCGGGCAAGGCTACAACCGCATCCCGCTGGTTGCGGAGACCTTCGCCGATCTCGACACGCCGCTGTCGCTATATATCAAGCTAGCCAACAAACCCTTCTCCTACCTGCTCGAATCGGTGCAGGGCGGCGAACGCTTCGGGCGCTATTCCTTCATCGGCCTGCCCGCCGACATGCGCATCACGGTGCGCGGCAGGCGGGTCACATTGACGCACGCGGACACAGAGACCACCCACGAAGTAGAAAATCCACTCGACTATATCAGCGAATACCAGTCGCGCTTCAAGGTCGCGCCGTTGCCCGATCTGCCGCGCTTCACCGGCGGGCTGGCCGGTTACTTCGGCTACGACACGGTGCGCTACATCGAACCGCGTCTCGCCAAGGTACACAAGAAGGATACCCTCGGCACCCCCGACATCCTGCTGATGCTCACCGAACAGCTCGCGGTGATCGACAACCTGTCCGGAAAACTCACCTTCATCGTCTATGCCAATCCTGCAATGGACGACGCTTACGAGCTGGCGCGCGAACGCTTGCGCGAGCTGATCGGCATGATGCGCCTGCCGGTGCACATCCCGCATGCGCCCGCGACGCACGGCGGAGAGGCGAAATCGGAATTCGGCGAAACAGCTTTCAAGAATGCGGTCGTCAAAGCCAAGCAATACATCTTCGACGGCGACATCATGCAGGTGGTGCTGTCGCAGCGCACGGCGCAACCCTTCCCCGCCTCGCCGCTGTCGCTGTACCGCGCGCTGCGCAGCGTCAACCCCTCGCCCTACATGTTCTATTACGATATGGGCGACCATCACGTGGTCGGCGCGTCGCCGGAGATACTGGTGCGGCTGGAAGGCGATGAAGTCACCGTGCGCCCCATCGCCGGAACCCGCCCGCGCGGCAAGACCCAGCAACAGGATGCCGACCTCGCCAAAGAACTGCTGGCCGACCCCAAAGAGCTGGCCGAACACCTGATGCTGATCGACCTGGGCCGCAACGACATCGGCAGAGTCGCGCAGAACGGCACCGTCAAGCTCACCGAAAAAATGATCATCGAGCGTTACTCGCACGTGATGCACATCGTCTCCAACGTCGAGGCCGAACTCAAGCCGGGGCTGAACGCGATGGACGTGCTCAAGGCCACCTTCCCCGCCGGCACGGTGAGCGGCGCGGCCAAGGTGCGCGCGATGGAGATCATCGACGAGCTGGAACCCAGCAAGCGCGGGATCTACGCCGGAGCAGTCGGCTATCTCGGTTTCAACGGCGACATGGATCTGGCGATCGCGCTGCGCACCGCCGTCGTGAAGGACAACATGCTGTACGTGCAGGCGGGCGCGGGCATCGTCGCCGACTCGGTGCCGGACAGCGAATGGACGGAGACGCAGAACAAGGCTAGAGCAGTGTTAAGAGCGGCGGAGATGGTGCTGGACGGGCTGGATGCGGAAGTGCATCGGTAGGGTGGGCACGATTTTGTGCCCACGCGGATGCCAAACCGCGTGGGCAGACGAAAATCCTGTCTGCCCACCCTGCAATTTCCGCCCTACTAAATAATCTATGCTGCGCTTAACCGAAATAAAATTGTCGCTCGACCATCCCGAAAGCGACATCAAAGCCGCGATCCTCAATCGTCTGGGTATCGCCGACGACGAGCTGATCGGCTACGTCGTGTTCAAACGCGGCGTCGATGCGCGCAAGTCGCATGCCATCCTGTACACCTACACGCTGGATGTGACGGTGCGCGATGAAGCGGCGATACTTGCGCGCTTCAATAGCGATCCGCATGTACGTGTTTCGCCGGATACAAGTTATCACTTCGTCGCGCAGGCGCCAAGGAATCTGCCTTCTCGCCCCATAGTCATCGGCATGGGCCCCGCCGGTCTGTTCGCCGGTCTGCTGTTGGCACAAATGGGCTTCCGCCCGCTGATCCTGGAGCGCGGCAAAGCGGTGCGCGAAAGAACAAAGGACACTTTCGGCCTGTGGCGGCAGGGGGTGCTGAATCCGGAATCCAACGTGCAATTCGGCGAGGGCGGAGCGGGGACCTTCTCCGACGGCAAGCTGTACAGCCAGATCAAGGACCCGCGCTACCTGGGCAGAAAAGTGCTGGAGGAATTCGTCAAGGCGGGCGCGCCTGAAGAGATTCTGTATGTCAGCCATCCGCATATCGGCACGTTCCGCCTGGTCGGCATGGTGGAGAAGATGCGCGAGACCATCCAGTCTTTGGGCGGCGAGATCCGTTTCGAAAGCCGCGTCGATGACATCGAAATATCCGGCGGGCAGGTCACCGGCGTGGTTTTGAGCAACGGCGAACATATCGCCACTTCGCATCTGGTGCTGGCGGTCGGCCACAGCGCGCGCGACACCTTCGAGATGATCCACAGGCGCGGCATATATATCGAGGCCAAACCCTTCTCGATCGGCTTGCGCATCGAGCATCCGCAGTCGCTGATCGATGCTGCCCGCTACGGCAAGAACGCCGGCAACCCGCTGTTGGGTGCAGCGGATTACAAGCTGGTGCATCACGCCAGCAACGGGCGCTCGGTGTACAGCTTCTGCATGTGCCCCGGCGGCACGGTGGTCGCCGCCACTTCCGAACCGGGGCGAGTGGTCACCAACGGCATGAGCCAGTATTCGCGCAACGAGCGCAATGCCAACAGCGGCATCGTGGTGGGCATCACACCCGAGCAGGATTATCCCCCCGATGCTTCCGATCCAAAAAGCCCGCTGGCGGGGATGGAATTGCAGCGCCGCTGGGAATCGCGCGCCTTTGAACTGGGCGGCGGCAATTATCAGGCGCCCGGTCAACTGGTCGGCGATTTTCTGGCAGGCAGGCCTTCGACAAAATTCGGTGCAGTGTTGCCGTCGTATACGCCCGGCGTGCACCTGACCGACCTTTCCACCGCGCTGCCCGGCTACGCGATCGAAGCGATACGCGAGGCACTGCCCGCGTTCGCCAAACAGGTCAAGGGGTTCGATCTGGCCGATGCGGTGCTGACCGGGGTCGAGACGCGCACCTCGTCGCCGATACGCATCAAGCGCAACAAGGATGACCTGCAAAGCATCAACACCAGCGGCCTGTACCCGGCCGGCGAAGGCGCCGGCTATGCGGGCGGGATACTTTCTGCGGCGGTGGACGGGATCGAGGTTGCCGAAGCGGTGGCTTTGAGTATGATAGCCCGCTAAAATTATCCGGCGTGCGACAATCTTCGGGGTAAATCATTTTCCGCAGGAGCCCGATTTAACCAGCCACTTATTCTTCGTTTTTTGATGGATTAGTGGAATGGCTATGCATGGCCATCGGGCGAAGCAATCGCGCAATGAATTGCGCTCCTGCAAAATGCGCGGATGTGAATTAATATTTCTGCAATCTGGGATAGAGATAATTATGCTTTTGATGATCGACAACTACGACTCCTTCACCTACAACCTGGTGCAGTATTTCGCCGAGCTCGGTGCGGATGTGGTGGTATATCGCAACGACGAGATCACCGTCGGGCAGATCGAGAAAATGAACCCGCAGCACATCGTGGTATCGCCCGGCCCGTGCACACCGAACGAAGCCGGCGTCTCGGTCGCGACGATCCGGCATTTCGCCGGAAGGATTCCCATCCTCGGCGTATGTCTCGGCCACCAGAGCATAGGCCAGGCATTCGGCGGGCATATCATCCATGCAAAACAGTTGATGCACGGCAAGACCTCGCTGATCCATCACAACAACACCGGCGTGTTCACCGGCCTGCCGAATCCGTTCACCGCGACGCGCTATCATTCGCTGGTGATCGAACGCGAATCGCTGCCGGATTGCCTGGAGATCACCGCCTGGACCGATGACAACGAGATCATGGGCGTGCGCCACAAGACGCTGGCCGTGCATGGCGTGCAGTTCCATCCCGAGTCCATCCTCACCGAACACGGACATGACATGCTGTCCAACTTTCTGAAAGGGAAATAGCCGTGATCACTCCGCAACAGGCGCTCGTCCGGCTGATCGATCAGCGCGAGATCTTTTACGACGAGATGCTGTCGCTGATGCGCCAGATCATGGGCGGCGAAGTCACGCCGGCACAGATCGCTGGCATACTCATCGGACTGAGGGTCAAGAAGGAAACCGTGGGCGAGATCTCCGCCGCGGCATTCGTGATGCGCGAATTCGCCACCAAGGTGCCGGTCGCCAATCGCACCCACCTGGTGGACACTTGCGGCACCGGCGGCGATGCCGCCCACACCTTCAACATTTCGACCGCGAGTGCCCTGGTTGCCGCAGCGGCGGGTGCGCGGGTGGCCAAGCACGGCGGCCGCTCGGTATCTTCCACCTGCGGCTCGGCGGACGTGCTGGAAGCGCTCGGCGTCAACCTCCACCTGACCCCGGAGCAGGTCGGCCAGTGCATAGACCGGATCGGCATCGGCTTCATGTTCGCACCCAACTTTCACGGCGCGATGAAGCACGCCGCCCCGGTGCGCCGCGAACTGGGCGTGCGCACCATTTTCAACGTGCTGGGGCCGCTGACCAATCCCGCCGGCGCCGAGAATCAGGTCCTCGGCGTGTTCCATCCCGACCTGGTCGGCATCCAGGCGCGTGTGCTGCAACGCCTCGGCAGTCGCCACGTGCTGGTGGTTCACGGTGCGGATGGCATGGATGAGATCTCCATCGGCGGCGACACCTATGTCGCGGAACTCAGGGACGGCGAAATCAGGGAATACACCGTGCAGCCGGGGCAATTCGGCCTGGCCAATGCGCCGCTAGAAACATTGCGCGTCGCGAATGCCGGCGAGGCGCGCGAAAAATTATCGGGCGTGCTTGACAACGAGTCCGGTGCGGCGCGTGACATCGTGCAACTGAATGCCGGTGCGGCGATCTATGTGGCGGGGCTGGCAAGTACACTGGAACAGGGTGTCGCGAAAGCCGATAACGTGCTCGCCAGCGGTGCCGCAAAGGCCAGGCTGGATCAGCTTATCGCGCTGAGCAACAGCTTCAAGGCTTGATTCCCGCTGTCACACTGAAAAAAACCACCATGGTCGCAATGACGAAACTTTTTCCGCTGCTGCTGTTATTTTTCTCCCATAGTGGCATTGGTCATGCCGCACCCTTGGTGTGCAAAAGCGAACACCAGTCGGCGGTTGAAACCATGATTTGTTCGGACGCAAAATTGTCCGAATTTGAAGAGCGCCTCAACATTCTTTTCCACAAGACCATTGCCGTGTCGAATCCCCACGAACAAAGAAAGATACTCGATGAGCAACGCCTCTGGCTAACCGGCGAAAGGAATACATGTGATTCCTGGCTTTGTCTGCATGGCGCCTATCAGGCACGCCTTAATTCACTATTGCAGACCTTTCATGAACGCTGGATACCCAAGATTTCAAGCGAGGTTTTGCTGGAGTTATCGCACCGCAGCGCAACCCCGGTTGAAGAACTCAAAGAGTTGTTAAGCAACTGCTCCCACAGCCAGATGAACATAAACTATTGTTCATTCAGATCCTTTGTCGAGGCTGACTTGGCAATGAGATCTGTCCTGGCCGGAAAACTTGGAGTCCTGTCGCTGTGCCAAACGACACTCCGGGCTTCCCAGACAAAATGGGAAAAGTACCGTGACAGCAAGTGCAACAAAGAAGCTGACGATGGAACGGAAAACGGGTTTGTGCGGCCGATGATCCTCAACACCTGCCAGGCTGAAACCACGGAACAGCGCACTGCGCTGCTGAAATCAATACATTCGTGCGAAGACATTCCCAATAGCATGCATTGATAAAACTCCGCGTTATTTCCGCAAGCAATCCGGGTGTCAGATGGGCAGATTCAGGAATGCTTGGTTGCGGCCAGCATATCCGACACCGTCGGATAGCGCAGCTTGACCTTCAACTCCTGCTTCATGCGTTGATTGGTCAACCGCCGCGATTCATTCATGAATGACAACAGCATTTCCGGCAATACCCGCTGCGCCTCGGCACGACTGATGCGCGGCACACGCGGCAAGTGATACGCATCCGCGACCAGGTCAAAATATTCGCCCATCTTCAGATGACTATCGTCGCCGGCATGATATACGCGGCATGATTTTCCATAGCGCAGCGCCGCGACACTGATGCGCGCCAGATCATCGGCATGGATGTGGTTGGTGTAACTGTCCTCGCCGGCGATGATGCCCGGCGTGCCCTGCCGCAAGCGATTCAGCGGCAAGCGGTCCGCCGCGTAGATGCCGGGCACGCGCAGGATGCCGGCATTCACGTGATTGCGTTTTGCCCAATCGCGTATCTGCTTTTCGGCATCCACGCGGCGTTGCGAGCGCGGCGAGGTCGAGTTGAGCGGATGGGTCTCGCTCACCCATGCACCTCCGCAATCGCCATACACGCCGCTGGTGCTGATATAAACAATGCGCATCGGCAACGCTCCCCGCGACAGGGTGCTGAGCAGATTGCGGGTGCGGGTATCGCAGAAAGCACGCCCCCTCGCAAGTTCTCCCCCCTGCCCCCCTAACCCCTCCCTGCCTCCCCTTGCACCCGCAAGGGGTAAGCCGGCGTGTACCCCGCTGCTACGCCGTGACCCTTTCGCAACCAGGGGAGGTGCTGATGGCGGAGGAGCAAAATGCAGCACCTCATCGGCCAATCCGGCGATGCGCTTCAGGCTGGTGCGTTCATCCAGATCGCCCAGGATCGGCACCGCACCCAGTGTGCGCAATCGCGCGCAATAGGCAGGGTTGCGCACCAGCGCGAACACCCGGTAGCGGCGCGCCAGCAAAGGAATCGCGCGCAGTGCCACATCACCGCTTCCGACGATCAATAACCTTCTCATATGAATGTCCCGAGGGTCTTGTTCATGGTTTCATCGAATTATGCGTTAAAATCCGCGCTTTCGCGCATCCTGCAATTTTCAACATGACTTTCCAGACAACTATCCAACCCAGCGGCCACAGCTTTCCGATTGAACCCCACGAGACCATTCTTGAAGCCGCACTCAGGCATGGTTACACTCTGCCCTACAGCTGCCGCGACGGCGTGTGCGGGACTTGCAAGGGCAAGGTGATGCAGGGCCGGGTGGATTACGGCAAGCACCAGGACAGCACCTTGACGGACATGGAAAAGACGGCGGGCATGGCCCTGTTCTGCTGCGCCAAGCCGCTTTCGGACCTGGTCATCGAATGCCGCGAGGTGAATGCGATCAAGGACATCCCGGTGAAAACCCTGCCGTGCCGCGTGCAAAAGATGCACCGGCCCGCGCCGGATGTCATGGTGTTGTCGCTCAAACTGCCCGCCAATGAACGCCTGCAATTCATGGCCGGACAGTACATCGACATTCTGCTGAAGGACCAGAAACCGCGCAGTTTTTCGCTGGCCAACGCGCCTCACGATGATGAATTCCTCGAGTTGCACATCCGCAACATCTCGGGCGGCGCATTTACCCAGCACGTGTTTGAAATTATGAAGGAGCGCGACATCCTGCGCTTCAAGGGTCCGCTCGGCACTTTCTTCCTGCGCGATGACTCGGCCAAACCGATCATCTTCGTCGCCAGCGGCACCGGCTTCGCGCCGATCAAGGCGATGATCGAGCACGCGCTGCATATCGGCGTGAAGCGTCCGATGCATTTCTACTGGGGGGCGCGCAAACTGGCCGATCTGTACATGCTGGACAAGGCAAAGCAATGGGAGAGTCGCGGCATCAGATTCACCCCGGTGCTCTCCGAAGCCCTGCCTGAAGATGCCTGGCTGGGGCGCACCGGGTTCGTGCATCGCGCGGTGCTGGAAGATTACAATGATCTGTCCGGCCATGAAGTCTACGCCTGCGGTGCGCCGGTGGTCGTGGAAGCCGCCCAGCGCGACTTCACCACCCAGCTCAACCTGCCTGATGAAGCATTCTTCTCGGATGCGTTCACCTTTGCACCAAAGACGTGAAAGGTGACGCGCCGCTTTGCGGCTTAGGTGAAAGGTGAAACGCAGAACCCCGGCTTCGCTAAACCTTTCACAGCTTCACCTTCACATTTCACTGTTTCTTCATCGCCATCGACTGCTGATGATATCTGGACGCCTGTTCCGGCTTCCCCAATCGCTCCGCAAGCTGGCCCAACGCCTCATAGGCCGCATGACTGGGCGCGAGGCTGATACTGGCTTCGAGATAGCTTTGCGCTTTTCCCCACAGCTTCTGATGCAGGCATAGTTTGCCGAGCGCGAGCAGCAGACCGGCTTCCTGTTTGTGCAGCCCGAGCCACTTCTCGGCTTGCTCGATCTGCGCCACCATGTCGCCGGATGGGCAATCTCCGTACAGCACGACCAGTTCACCGTCCCATTGCGCATTCAGGCTGTCGGTGAGCAGTTGTTGCGCGAGCGGGCAGCCGCCGTATTGCATCAGCGCACGCGCGGCGGTAGCGGCAAACTTGCTGCGCCTCTTGATATCGGCCGGAATGTGTTTCAGGCAGGCGGTCAGACCGGCCAGATCCTCCTGCTGACGGATCTTTTCCAGCCAGGCCTGCTGGCGCAATTGCACCGCCACCGTCTCGTCGACGGATGCGCGCTTTTCCAACTGGTCGAGCACGCGCAACACTTCGTCCCAATTGCCCGCCTGTTGCTGCGCCTTCAGTTCCAGCGACAACGCGCCGGGATGGCCTTTGACCCCGCTTGCGCGCAATTCCTGCAAGGCATCCAGTGCCGCGCGCGGATCGTGCTGATCGAGCATGAATTTGGTGGTCGCCATCAGGCGCATCGTTGAATCGCCGATCTGCCTGCCTTCGGCGGCGGCCAGATAAGCATCGCGCTTCTTGAATTCCCGCAATTCATGCGCGGAACGCGCGGCAATGATGGGATGCAGGGCGGATGTTTCGCCCATTTCGATGGCGCGTGCGGCAGCCTTTTCCGCCGCGGCATAGCGGCCCTCGAAGAACGCGCCCAGCACCTCGTCCAGCAGCGCGCGCGCCCTGGCTTGTGCGCGCTCCAGCCGAAATTCCCGCACCTGGGCAGGCAAACCCAGAACGGCGAATACCAGCCGCACCAGCCCATAGCCGGACACGAACACGAGCAGCAACAGAACGACGAACACCGTAAGTGAAACCTCGATGCGATAGGGCGAATACACCAGCTGCACATAAGCCGGATTGTGCGATACGGTAATGAGCGCTGCCGCAGCGGCGAACAGGCCGAGGATCCAGAGCACAAATTTCATCGCGCAGCCTTTTCGCGCGTCAGGCGGTAGTTGCGCACCGCCTGCAAGCTGGGGCTGAGGTCGGGCAATTCGACGCTGATGCTGGACGCGGCCAGTCTCTTCAGACCGTCCAGCATGGCCGATCCGGCCGGGGACTTGGCGTCGAAATAGCGCGCCGTCCACTGCCGGGTGGTTTTCAGCTCCTGTCTAAAAACATCCTCGTCGCGCGACAACAGCGCGATGCGCGCCGACAGCAGGCGCAGCTTGAGGTTTTCGCGCAGGAAGAATTGCTGATCGGGCAGCAGCAGGGGTATCTCGTCCATGCCGGTGTTTTCAATACGCACCAGTTGCTTGGTTTCCTGCCAGATCTCGCGCAGCAACTTTTGGGCGGATGTTTCGTTTGTGGGCGGGACTGCCTGCGCGACCGGCTCACCCGGATGCGCGGACTTAAGCTTTTCGTCTGCCGCACGTTGCTGATACGCCAGCGGCAACTCATCGACCGCGGAGATCAGTTTGGTGAGCTGTTGATTGATGCCGATGATGTCCACGCCGGGCACTGCGCGCAGCCTGTCCATATCCTGGCCTATGATCTTGCGCAAGCCGTTGAATGCCGGCCGGCTCATGCGCTGCAAGCGCGCATCGGCACTCTGCATCGCGATCAGCGCGGCCCTGACGTTGGCCGACAACTGTAATTGCTGCGCGGCGTTCAGCAACAACTGCTCGACTTCCGCCAGCGCGGTCTCATCCCGACTTGCCGACAAGTCGTTATACAGGGTATCCAGCGCGCCGCGCTGATTTTGCACCTCGGCATAGCGCGTTTCCAGTATCGCCACCTTGGCATACAGTTCATTTACCTGTTCCCGGCTCTGCGTCAGCAATATCTGGTTCGCCCTGCTGCCGCCTTCCGTCTCGGCGATCTTTTTCGCCAGTTGCTGCTGGATATCGTTGATGATGCGGCGCCCATCCAGCCACTGCCACATGAATACCACCACCAATACCGCCAGCGTCAGCTGCGTGATGCTGATGCGGGAAATAAAATCCGCCACCGGAGTTTTGCGCGGTGACGGCGGCGGGGCCGATTTGTCCGGCTCGGTAATTTCGGGTTGGTGGTTTTGATCGTTCATAATAATGCCTTTTATAAAAGGACTGGGATGCCGGGACCGGGGGGACTGCGCAACAACCGCTGCGCCGTTTTCAGATCAGTCCTCCGCCCTATGGTTCGCCCATGCAATCAGCGCCGCTATTAAACCATCGTCTCCCGATCCTGTTAAATTGACCCTGCGCCAACCCTGCTGGCGCGCCAGTCCGGCGATGCGCGTATGCGGCACGAACAGGGGTGTGTCGCGCAGGATGGCTTGCGCACCGTCATCCAGCATTTGCCACAGATAACCCAGCGCTTCGCTGCTGGTCACGGTGATCGCGTCCGGCGCGGAAGACAACAGTACGCTCGCATCCTGCTGCGGCTTGCTGCGTTGATAGCAGGCTGCATATTCCACAATCGCCCCGCGCGCCCTGAGGGTATCGCCCAGCAACTCGCGTCCGCCATCGCCGCGAAGGATCATCACGCGCCAGCCCGCGACAGCCTGCAATTCCGGCAAGGCCAGCAGGCCCTCGCTGTCAAAATGTTCGGCAGGGGCAATGATGTTGGATATACCCGATTCGCGCAACGCCTTCGCGCTGCCCTGGCCGACCGTGGCGATTTGAAGTGACGGCGGAAGTCCGCCAGCCGCGCGTATCGCGGCCATGCCATAGTGCACGGCATTCGGGCTGATGAAGATGGCAAGGTTGAATCGCGGGAGGCGCGCGATCTGTTCGGACAGCACCCCGGTATCTTGCGGTGCCGCGATATCCAGCAGCGGAAACAACACCGGAATGCCTCCCGCCTGCTCGATACGCTGCGCCAGCTGCACAGCCTGGTCACGCGGTCGCGTGACGACAATGTTCAATCCGGCGAGAGGGAGAGTAGCGGTCATTCCGAAGCGGGAATTCACCTTAACAAAAACGATTTAACCACGGATAAAAACGGGGGTTATCCGTGAACATCCGTGTTGATCCGTGTTGATCCGTGGCTAGAAATTTACAGAGCCAGCGCGGCGAGGATCTCATCCGCGCCCTGGGCACGCAACGCATCGGCGACTTTGTTTCCCAGCGCTTCTGGATGGGCGATGTCGCCGATCAACTCCGAGCTCGTCATGCGTTTGCCATCCGGGCTGGCGACGAAGCCGCGCATGCGCAGCCTGCCGTTCTTTACCTCGGCAAAACCGCCCAGCGGCACCTGGCAGCTTCCGGCCAGTGCGCGGCTCAGGGCGCGCTCCGCCAACACGCAGGCTGCGGTATCGGGATGATGCAGCGGTTGCAGCAAAGCGATCACATCGGCGCGATCGGCGCGGCATTCGATACCCAGCGCGCCCTGTCCGACCGCGGGCAGACTGTCTTCGCTGCTGATCAGCGCGCGGATGCGCTGGCCCAGCCCCAGGCGTTTCAGCCCTGCGGCGGCGAGGATGATGGCGGCATATTGCCCCTCGTCCAGCTTGCGCAAACGGGTCTGCACGTTGCCGCGCAACGGCTCTATCTTGAGATGCGGAAAACGCGCGCGCAGCTGGCTTTCGCGGCGCAGACTGGACGTGCCCACCACGCTGCCGGCCGGCAACGAGGTCAGGTTATCAAACTTGTTCGACACGAACGCATCATGCGGGTCTTCACGTTCGCCGATAGCGGCCAGCACGAATCCCTCGGGCAGGTTCATCGGCACGTCTTTAAGCGAGTGCACGGCGAGGTCGGCGCGACCGTCTTCCAGCGCGGTTTCCAGCTCTTTCACGAACAGGCCCTTGCCGCCGATCTTGGAAAGGGTCACTTCGAGGATCTGGTCTCCCTGAGTGGTCATGCCCAATATGCTGACCTCGGTTTGCGGATATAATGCGCGCAGCCTGTCGCGGATGTGTTGTGCTTGCCACATCGCCAGCGCGCTTTCGCGCGATGCGATCACTAAACGGGAAGGTGCAGTCGGGGACGTCTGGCTCATCGGATTTCCTAAATTATTTATTGATAATACTCGGCGCATTCTAACATAAGGTGCGCCGTGCTTTTGTCTTGAGAATTTGAAGAATTTGATGAATCTATTTTCCGCACCTACCGATATTTCCAGCAAGGACCTTCCGCTGCGCGACGATGTGCGCCTGCTGGGCCGCATTCTCGGCGACACGCTGCGCGAGCAGGAGGGCGAAGCATCCTTTCAGCTGATCGAGAACGTGCGCCGTGCCGCAGTGCGTTTCCGCAAGACCCAGGACGACCGCGACCGCGTGCAGCTCGAGCAGACGCTGGACGCGCTGTCGCCCAGCGAAACGCTGGTGGTGGTGCGGGCCTTCAGCTACTTTTCACAACTGTCCAACATCGCCGAAGATCTTCACCACAACCGCCGTCATCGCGCCCACCTCAAAGCCGGCAGCACACCGAAAGACGGCAGCCTGCTGCTGGCGCTGGAACGCATGGAAGCAAAACATATCGGCAAGCAGACCCTGCAAGCTTTTCTGGACAGCGCGCTGATCTCGCCGGTGCTGACCGCGCATCCCACCGAAGTGCAGCGCAAAAGCATCCTCGATTGCCAGTTGATCATTTCACGCCTGCTGTCCGATCGCGACCGGGTGGAAATGACGCCGGATGAGCTGGCCGACAACGAGGAAGCACTGCACCGCTTCGTGCTGATCCTGTGGCAAACACGCATGCTGCGCACCTCCAAGCTGACCGTGCGCGACGAGATCAAGAACGGACTGGAGTATTACCGCTACACCTTCCTCAGCGAGATCCCGAAGATCTACGCGTATCTGGAAAAGCAGCTGGAATCCCGTTTCGACCTGGACATCCGCATCCCCGCTCTGTTGCGCGTGGGCAGCTGGATCGGAGGGGATCGCGACGGCAATCCTTTCGTCACTCACGATGTGATGCTGGACGCGGTACAGCAGCATTCAACGCTGGCCTTCGAGCATTATTTGAGCGAGACGCACATCCTCGGCACGCGCCTGAGCCTGACCGACCGCCTGGTGGAGGTCAGCGATGAATTGCGCAGACTTTCCGACGCCTCGTCCGACAAGGCAATCGGCCGCACCGACGAGCCATATCGCCGCGCGCTGATCCTGATCTATTCGCGGCTGTCGGCCACTGCCAAGCATCTGGGGCACAAGATCTCGCATCTGCCACCGATGAGCAAGGATTTGCATCCCTATGCCACCCCGCAGGAATTCATCGCTGACCTGGATGTGCTGATCGACTCGTTGTTCAAGCACGGCGCGGTATACCTGGCTCGCGGCCGCATCGCTTACCTGCGACGCGCCGTGGAAGTGTTCGGTTTCCATCTGGCACCACTCGACATGCGCCAGCACAGCGCGATACACGAGCAGACCGTCAGCGAATTGTTCGCGCATGGTTCCGGCAAAGCGAACTACAAGGACCTGGACGAGGCAGCGCGGCGCAAAGTATTGCTGGACGCATTGCAAGCAGGCAAGCCGCTGCTCGACCATGCGTTATCGCCAGACAGCCTTGGGCAATATTCCGATGTGGCGCAAAGCGAATTGCGCATCATGCAGGCCGCCGCGCAGATCCATCAACGCTACGGTCGCGACGCGCTGCCCAACCACATCATCTCCAAGACCGACGCGGTGAGCGACATGCTCGAGCTGGCGCTGATGCTGCAACAGGTCAAGCTTTTGGAAGGCGGCGACGCACCTGTTCTGCACGTCAATATCATCCCGCTGTTCGAGACCATCGAAGACCTGCGCGGCTGCGGCACCATCATGGACGAACTGTTCGCTATCCCGTACTACCGCAGGCTGCTGGTCAGTCGCGGCAACACCCAGGAAGTGATGCTCGGCTATTCCGACAGCAACAAGGACGGCGGTTATCTGACTGCCAACTGGGAACTGTACAAGGCCGAGGTTATCCTGGTGAAGGTGTTCGCCAAGCACGGCATCGAACTGCGTTTGTTCCACGGGCGCGGCGGTACCGTGGGGCGCGGTGGCGGCCCGAGCTACGAGGCGATCCTGGCACAACCGCCGGGCAGCGTGAACGGACAGATCCGCATCACCGAGCAGGGTGAAGTGATCGCCAGCAAGTACTCCAATCCGGAGATCGGACGGCGCAATCTGGAGACGTTGATCGCCGCGACCATGGAGGCCACGCTGCTGCATCATCACGGCGCGGACAGCACCATGCCGGAATATCACCGTATCATGGAAGCGCTGAGCCTGGACGCGTTCGCCGCCTACCGCAAGCTGGTGTACGAGACCCCCGGCTTCACCGATTATTTTTTCACCGCCACGCCGATACGCGAGATCGCCGAACTCAACATCGGCAGCCGCCCGTCTTCACGCAAGGCGTCGGATCGCATCGAGGATCTGCGCGCCATCCCGTGGGTGTTCAGCTGGGGCTTGAACCGCACGCTGCTGCCGGGCTGGTTCGGCTTCGGCAGCGCAGTGCAGCGATTCATCGCGCGCGAAGGCGAAGCCGGACTCGCACAACTGCAGACGATGTACCAGAACTGGGCTTTCTTCCGCGGCCTGATGTCCAACATGGACATGGTGTTGTCCAAGACCGACATGGGTATCGCCTCGCGCTATGCCGAACTGGTGGAAGATGTCGAATTGCGTGAACGGATCTTTGGCGCCATCAACAGCGAATGGGAAAGCACCGTTGAGATGCTGTTCGCCGTCACCGGCAACACCACGCTGTTGCAGGATAACCCTGCGTTCGCGCGCAGCCTGCTGACCCGCATGCCATACATCGACCCGCTCAATCACCTGCAGGTCGCCCTGCTCGAGCGCCATCGTGCCGGAGACAATGACGCACTGGTGAAACGCGCGATCCATCTAACCATCAACGGCATCGCCACCGGGTTGCGCAACAGCGGATAAGTCCTGTAGGGGCACAATTTATTGCGCCTTGATCCTATAAAAAGCAGTTCAGCCACGGATTAACACGGATGTACACGGATTATCAATGAGTTGGTTTTCTCATCTGCGTCACCTTTTGGGTGAATAACACCTTAAACAATGCATTGTTTTATCTGTGTTAATCAGTGTTCATCCGTGGCTAGTAGCCGTTTTAGGTTGATTCATCACAATTTTGGAGGCACGATACATCATGCCCCTATCAAAGGTATGCCATGAAGAAAGCCTTCTTTCTTTTGCCCTTGCTTGTGCTTGTTGCATCCTGTTCCTCGCAGGGGAGCGCAAAGCTCGACAGCCTGTTGAACGCCGCAAATAGCAGCAGTAGCAAGAACCTGATCAAGATCGCCTCGAGTACCGACCCAAAAGCCGCGGCGAAGACCATGCTCGAACGCAAGCGTGACCAGTGGGAACGCGACCCGATGCAACTGGCGCGCGACCTGAAAGCGGCCAAGCGCGATTTTGACAACCTGATGAATGCCCTGTCCGGCAACGTGCAAAAAAAGTGGGGCAAACGCGAAACGCGGCTGCCGGGAAGCAAGACCTATGTCAAATACACCAAACAGTACAAGAGCCGCGCCATCGTCAATTTCGAGCAGGGCGAGATCAGCGTGGAAACGCTGGAGGAGAATGCCGAAGCCAGCCTGAAAAATGCCGTTATCGCCACCCTGCTCACACCGGAAGACCCCGCCTCCGTCGATGTGTTCTCCGACAGCGCCGTCGATCTGGGCAGCAAGAGCAGCCCGTTCCTGCTGGGACTGGTGCTGAACGATGCCGGGCAGGAGATCGCAACGCCCGAACTGGCCGCCGACTTTGCCGACAAGCTATTGCCGCTGGCCAGGACGCGCAGGATCCAAACCGAGAACGGCGAGAAGCCGGTACGCTTCGTCAGCTTTTCCATGGTGGCGAACTTCGAAGATCAAAAAGCGCAGAAGTATCTGCAGCTGGTGCGCAAATATGCCAAGCAGTACAACGTCAGCCCCAGTCTCGTGCTCGGCGTCATCCGCAGCGAGAGCAGCTTCAATCCGCATGCCGTCAGTGGTGCTCCGGCTTACGGGCTGATGCAACTGGTTCCCACCAGCGGCGGGCGCGAGGCTTACCGTCGCGCCAAAAATGAGGACATCGCGCCGTCCAAGGACTATCTGTTCGACGCTGAAAACAACATCGAACTCGGCACCGCCTACCTGAGCGTCCTGACTTATGACCAACTGGATGGCGTGGAGGACCGGATGTCGCGCGACTACTGCGTCATCTCCGCCTACAACACCGGGCCGAGCAACGTGATGCGTGCCTTCACCGACGCCAAGGGCAAGCAGCGATTTGCGGACGGTTTGCAGCGCATCAACAGCCTGAACCCGTCACAGGTGTTTCAGACGCTGCGCGAAAAACTGCCCTATGCAGAGACCCGGAGTTATCTGCCGACGGTCAACACCAACCGCAAACGTTATTACAGCCTGGACAAGACCGTTGCGACCGGCGGCGGCAACAAGCCGGCTACACCCTGATCATGCCGGTATCGGGCTGGCGGTGATGGACGATCGTATGCCCATGGCGTCACTCCATACGCGGGAAAAAACAGGCGGGGCCATCCATGTATCCTGAAAAAGTCACCAGGGCTTTGCAACGTGCCAGAGCATATATCCAGGCCGGGAATCCCGGATTGGCCGTGCACGATCTGGAGAAAACAGTCCGGAAATTTCCCGGGGGATTCGAGGCCTGGTTCCTGCTGGGCCATGCAAAGGGATTGCTCAACGAGCACGCCTATGCCGAGACCTGCTTCAAGAAGGCTGCCCTGTTTCAACCGAAGAATCCGGACGTCTGGTTCAATCTTGGCCTTGGCTATTCGATACGCGGAATGCACCGGGAAGCCATCCCGTGTTTTGAAAAGTCCATTGCATGTTCCGGCCAGGTCAAAGCAGAGGCTTATCATAATCTTGGCTCGAGCCTGCTTGCGCTGGACCGGTTTGCGGAGGCGGCAGCGATATTCCGGGACTTGTTGCACTTGCGCGACACCGCCGACACCCATGCCCGGCTGGGCATCGCCTATCAGGGGCTGGAGGATTATCCGAAGGCAAACTCTGCCTATATGCGCGCCCTGGAAATGGGAATGGATGACTATACGGTCAACCTGAATATCGGGACTTGTCATTTCATCCTCAACGACTTTCAGCAATCCGTCCGGTATTCAGAGCAAGCGCTGGCACTCAAACCGGGTGATCCGGTGGCCAGTTACAACATCGCACGCTCCCTGCTTGAGCAGGGCGATATCCCCGGATCGATAGCCATGCTGAAGCAGTGCGACTTGCCCTCTGCCGGGCATGCCCGCCTGTTCGCACTCAATTTCCTCGAACCCCATGATTCCGCTGCCCTGCTTGAGGAACATCGCAACTGGGCGAAAATGCACCAGCCGGCCGTAACGTTCCTGGATCCCGCTGTCGACAGGCGCGCTGAAAGGCCGCTACGGTTGGGGTTTGTATCTGCAGATCTGCGCCATCATCCGGTGGCATTCTTTCTCGAGCGGCTGATCGAAAATATAGACCGCTCGAAATTTTCCGTTCATTTCTATTCCGACGTCCGGTCGCCCGATGAGATCACCGAGCGGTTCAAAACCATGGCCGATGGCTGGACCGATATCTCCGGCATGGCCGACAATGCCGAAGTCGCCAGGCTCATCAGCGAACAGCGGATCGATATCCTGTTCGACCTGGGCGGCCATACCTCGGACCGCATAGACCTTTTTGCCGACCGAATCGCGCCGGTGCAGGCCACTTATCTTGGCTACAGTGCAACCACCGGTTTGCCCGAGATGGATTACTTCATCACCGACGCCGTGCTGGATCCGGCCGGCTCGACCGAAGCGCACTACACCGAGAAGATTTGCCGGCTGGGCAATGCATTTGCCACTTACACCCCGCCACGCAGCGACATTGCGATCGGGCCGTTGCCGATGCTGAAAAACGGCTACCCGGTGTTCGGTTCGTTCCATAAACTCACCAAGATAAGCCCGAGAACCATAGGCCTGTGGGCCGGGGTATTGGCCGCGGTGCCGGGTGCGAAAATGCTGCTGGTGGCGAAAGGCTTGGGAACGGAAAGCGGCAGGCAGCGCGTCCTGGATGCGTTTCACGCGCACGGCATAGCCGCCTCGCGTCTGGAGTTGCGCGGCAGTATCCCGATGGATGAATACTTCGCCGCGCACAACGGGATCGATCTGCTGCTCGATTGCTTTCCATGGAACAGCCATACCACCGCGATGCACGGCCTCTGGATGGGCGTCCCGACGCTGACCATTGCCGGGAAGCATCATGCGGGAAGGTTCGGCGAATTGATATTGCGCGGGATGCAGATGGACCGGTTCGTGGCGCCCGACGATGATGAATTCCCGCGTGCCGCGGCCGGATTGGTGGCAGACACCAAACAGCTGCAACTGATCCGTGCCTCCTCACGGGATAGTCTGGACAGATCCGTCCTGTGCGATCACGCCGGACTTGCGTCGCGATTCCAGCAGGCATGCCGGAAAATGTGGGCCAACTATCTTGACGGCAATCCCGAAGCCATTTCGGTCTGAATATTGCCCTGCAAAATTATCGCTTCATCCTGTGCTCGATTTCGGCCAGCGTTTCTTGTGCGGCTTGCGCTAACGGGCCACCCAGGCTGACCGCCCGGAGTGCAGCTTCCAGAGCCTCTTCATAACGCGTCTGGTCGGACAGGGTTTGCGCCAGGTTATTTAAAGCCGCGACCGAATCGGGATGATCCCGCGCGGCCTGGCGAAAGGCGGTTTCGGCCCGGGCCAAGTCATGCAAGCGGTAGGCGGTGTTGCCGACACCGATCTGCGCGGACAGATTTCCCGGCCAGCGATCCAGTGCGGCGATATAGGTGCTTTGCGCGAGTTCGGGATCGGTGATTTTCTCAACTGCGCTGACTGCGGCGATAAAGGAAGTCTCCTGCGCGGTTTCCGGGATCTTGCCCGGCGGCATTGCGACCATCGCCCAGTAATTGCCGCGCGCCCAGGTGTACTCGAATGTCGTCATGGGTAAAATTTGCCGCTGCTCGAGACCCGAGCGCAGGATGATCTCCGCGCGGTCCAGATCGTAGCCGATCACGACCGCATAATGCCAGACCGGATACCAGCCAAATGCCAGATTCTGCAGTACGACAACGGGTGTTCCTGCCGCGATTTCGCGCAACAAATCGTTCAATTCGGGCGCCAATTGATAGGCGGTGGCACCATGGCGGCGCGTGGCGGCCAGCATCTCGACCTGGAGACTACCGTGCCGGTCGGGCAAATAGAGTTCCGGCTTGAGTGTTTCGGGCCTCACCGCAATAGCCGCAGCATGCAAAGACATCGCCAGCGATGCCGGTCCGCATTGAAATGCCTCCTGCGCAAAAAATGGCACTTCGGTGAGCTCGGCATGCCTGGGCAAGGTGGCGGCAGGTGAACCCAGCACAAGGCGCGTCTGCGGCGTATTTGCGCAGGCGGCCAGGCACAAAATAAAAACGCCCACTGACCAGCGGGCGTTCCGGATTGCCATAATAGTTATCGAACTGGACGGGTGAACGAGAAGACTTTGGTAAGTCCGAGAATATCGGTTATCAGCAATATGATGAAAATCGTGAGCAATATGCCGAGGATACTTTCGCCGCCGGCAGGCAACTGATCCAGTTTTCCGGCGATGTTGTGCGCCTCTTCGTCAGTCAGCGCAGAGACGCGCGCTTGCGCTTCTCCGGCCGTCACACCCTGCTGTTGCAATCGGGCAAGTACGTCCTCACGCTCAAGGAACGCGCTGATCCTGGCGCGATCCTGCCCCGCCAGCTCGTGTGAAACGACCCGGTCGGTCTCCACGATGCCTGCGGAAGCGGATTGCAGCGGCAGGCCCATGGCCAGCATGCTTACAATGACCATGCGGCTGGTCCAGCGCATGAAACGGGAATATTGCTGTGTCATCTTATGTCTCCTTGAATTAAATGATCCTCATCAACAACACCAAATTTGAATCGATTCAAGTGTGTGCTATAGCTACGCGAAAGTCAAAGTTGAAATTCGAAAACACACTCGAGTGTCAGCATATCAAATTTCAAGGGGCTGATCAGCCCGTCTCCCGGCTAAGTTGTGTGGCGCAACAGGAATTCGATCAACCTTTTGCGTACCGCTTCGTTATTCAGCGACTGGATATGCCCGGCACCCGGAATGATCCACAGCTCCCTGGGCTCTCCGGCCCGCTCGAACAGCCGCCGGGAATGATGCAACGGGATAACCACATCACGGTCACCGTGGATCAGCAGCAGCGGCACAGGACTCAGTGCGGCGACCGAGGCTGCCGGTGAATAGTCATTGTCGACCACCAACCAGGGCAACCACTGGAACGGCCAGGTGAGGAAGAAACCGGCCAGTTTCTCCCTGGTGATCTGGCGGTGATCGGAAAAGGCGCTGTCGGCGACAACCGCGCGCACCCTGTCCCGATATGCGCCATGTGCGGCGTAATGGATGGCAAGTGCTCCGCCGATGCTCTGTCCGAGGATAACGATACGGTTTGCATCGACATCCTTGCGCGCAAGCAGGCTGCGCATCGCCGCATCGATGTCGAGCTGCATGCCCGCCAGCGTGGGCGTGCCCTCTGAAGCCCCGTAGCCCCGGTAGTCGAGCGCAAGCACATTGAACCCCCTGGCCGGCATCCACGCGACGTTACGGAAATGCGTGCTGATGTTCTCGGCGTTGCCGTGCAGGAACAATACCGTTGCCTGCGCCTTGCCTTTGGCTGGCAAGAACCACGCATTGAGCGATGTGCCATCCGCCGCCTGGAAATTTTCTATCTGATACTCGACACCGTATCTTTCCGGCGTATCGATCAACAACCTTTGCGGATGGAAAAACATCTGCGTGCATCCGGAGACCAGCACGGTGAGCAATAGCCATCCAGTCGTGCGCATAGGTGTGCCCATATCAGAAGTAGTACAGAATCGACGCGGTAGCGCTATTGTAGCTCCGCGCCGACTCACGGTTGTGCGCGACATCCACGCGCAATGCGATATCCCTGCCAAGCGCGATGCGCTGCTCCAAACCCAGCGTACGAGTCGTATCACGTCGACCCAGAAAATATCTCACGCTGCGCGCGTAGCCGTGCACGCGCCAGCGCGGGTTAAAATCGAACAGGCTACCCATACTTGCTCCCGCACCCAGCGCATATCCGTTCACCAAATCACTATTTAGCCGCGAACTGCCGTCGAACAAAACATACCAGAGTGCCGTGCTGCTTTGGTTCGACCAAGACCCTCCCGCACCGCCATCCAGCGAGAACACCAGCGGTTCGTTGCCATCCGGTGTGCGTACCCGTTGCCACCCCGCAGCGATCTTCCATGACATGGACTGAAAAAAAGCATCGCGCGGGGTCAGCGACAAAATGTTGACCGGGGTGAATCTCTCAACCCGCGCCGCACCGGTATCGTATTTGCGCAGTGCAAGACTGAAGAACTCGATCTGCGCACCGCGGGCGTATCCTCCGTCGGAATCCATGATGTCATGGTAAGTGGCGCGTGCGCTCAGCTCCCGGAAGCCACGCCCCTCTTTGCGCCCCGCGCCGAGCGCGACGCGCGATGAGCGGTGTCCCTGGTCCGGCTGGACTTCGGGCGGCGGGATCTCCGGTGTCTGAGCCTCGACATCCAGACGGCTGCGCGCTGTGAGCAAGTCGCGCGCAAGTCCGGCAGGGTCGGCCACGTCATCTTTGCCGATGGCGCGGCGATAGCTGGCATAGTCCTGGCTGGCCTCGAGCACCGCCGCCGCTCGTTCCGCCGGCAATATACCAAGCACCGGATCGTTCACGGCGCTGCGTCCCACGCTAAAGTCCTTCACCAGCTTGCGTTCCGGTTTGCTCAACCCACCTAATCTGTGTCTTACCACCGTGGCACTGGCCGGACGATAGACTACCTTTTTCACCAGATCGGGGTGATCGGTGATCGCGCGCACCGAGTCGGCGGGGATCGCCCACCAGCGGAACCGGCCGGCGAGATCCAGCTCGGGACGCGCGACCTGAAGCAGCCCCAGCAGATGGTAGGCGCAATTCTCGTCGAAGAAAAAATATTGGTAATAGACGGGCCCCAATTCCCAGGCATGCCTCAACACCCGGTCGACCTCTTCCCGGCTGAGATTCAGCCGGTATTCCCAAATGTCGCGATTTTCCAGGTCGCTGTATTCGCGCACCTTGAGGTAATAGGGCAGTATCGAAAACGCGCCGGGGTAGCCGCCGAACAGGCCGTTCACCGCAAAGGCGAGGCCGTTGCTTTCGTCGGTGTTGGCCGCGAAAGTGATGGCGTAGGCAAGCAATCGGGTGTGCTCATCCTGATCCTTCGCATCCACTCTGACCAGCGGATGCCCATACATCGAGGACGGGCTATTGATGTATGCCGAGGCAAAGACCAGCGTCAAGCCAGCCGGGTTCAGTGCGGCGTGCCACTGCTGGTAGCGCTTGCATATCCGGCGCGTCAGCCGCTGCGGATCGAATGCCAGTTGTTCGGCCAGCCATGCGTAGCGGGCTACGAACACGCACTGGGGATTCTGCTGCTCGTTGCTCTCCTCGATGTCAGAAAAGAAACTCGCCAGCGTGGCATCCAGTTCTGACCGGGGATTGTCTTTGCCGTCAGGCGCATTGTAAAACCCTGGGCTATCGACCAATCCATGCACGCCGGGGGAAATAAGGTTGGGCACATAATGCACCAGCTTCCGCCATTCCTGGCGTTCCGCGAGCCGGAGCTGCCGTGATCTCGCGACCAGTTCTGCGAGGTAAGCGCTATCTGTCGCGCCGAATGCGAGATTCTGTGACAGTAATAGCGTCGCAAATATGATCAGCCATATCGGGCGCATCTAGAATGAATATTCTGTCAGGTATTCTGGATAAGAAAAACCCAGTGGTGCGACCACTGGGTATTGTTGGCCTGCGTCCGAGTTACAGCGCAGTTTGATAACGGGAAAGAGTCGCATCCGCAGCCAGCACCTCGCGCAAAGCGGAGATGACTTGCTCGGTCGCCACGCTCTCGGTGGTGAAGATGCGAGCCATATTGTCCTTGGTCAGGCGGTTGAATGCGACCTGATCTTGTGACTCTACGCCAAGCAGATGTGCCAGCGCGGCCAGTGTCTCACCGTTTCCGACCGACATGTCACGTGCCAATTTGTCTTTGTTGCTGTCGATGAACATCGCTGTCTTCATGTTAGAGCGCACCACGCCATCTTGAGTGCAGCCCAGTGTTCCGGTTGAGATGCCGAAAGTCTGGTTACCAAAACTGCCGTTAGTAGTAACAGCCAGCACTTGAGGACCAATGCCAGATTGGCCCTTGAATATCAAGGAGCCCACACCGCAACCGCCGACGTTATCATTAGCAGCCAACGCTGCTGTTGGCAAAGCCACGACCAAAGACAATACCGCAATAAATTTTTTCATGTTTACTCCCTGAAAAGTTAAATAGGAAAACCTCGGTGCAATCACGCTCTTTGGATATTTTCCATGAACGTAATGAGGTTTATACAGCCACCTGTCAGGTATTGTCAAAGGGCTTGTTGAAGCGATATTTTTCGGCTCGATCCGGACGGCTTCCAGCCGCAAAACTACCGGACCGAACTGCAGGACTGCGGGGGATTCGGGTTCGGGACGAGCTTGTTTGACTGATGCTATCCGAGCTTAACCTTCGCGCATCGGTCCACACCGATCGGCGTGTGGTTGCTGTTGACGACCTTGATGCAAATCTCCCGGATACCCGGATCCAGCGGAAAGATCATGTAACTGCCCTGCATCTGGCGCAGCATCGCAATGCGGCGGTCATCCACATACAGGTGAGCATGATCGCCCTCCCCGCCCAGTGTGATGTCGTAGTCCAGTTTGATCTGCGCCTTGGCATCAAGCCTGGCCCCGTCAGCCGGGGCGGAGATGTCGACTTTTGACCTGGCAGGAACTGTCGCGGACGTTTCCGCAGGCTTTTTTTCACAAGCGTTCAAAGCAAGAATCAATAGAATGACGGCAAGAGCAGAGCGTTTCATTTTTGACCTCCTGTTACATTCAACCCAGATAATCCATTATTGAGGATTACATATTTGAAGACAAAGTCTACGTATCTCGTAGGTCGGGCTACGCCCGACGCGGCGGGCAAAGCCCGCCCTACGGTAAATCACTTAACAGTCATGAATTATGTAAAGCTCAATTGGAAACCTCAATGCGGTTTGGCGCAAATCAGCCGAATTCCTTGACGATATGCTGCTGGCGGCGGCTGATCGCGAGCAGCTCGTCCAGGCCTTTCAGTTTCACCATCCACCCCGCGCTTTCGGCGCTGTCTTCGCCGCCCTTTTCAAATCCCTCGATCGCCTCCTTCGCCACTAGGCAGTTGCGGTGGATGCGCACGAAACGTGCGGCGAACTCCTTTTCCAATGCCGACAGCGATTCCTCGATCAGGTATTCGCGCTCGGCGGTGCGCACCGTGATGTATTTCAACTCGGCGCGCAGGAACAGCACTTGCTCGATGGGTATCAGATGGATCTTGCCGCGTTCATGGCTGGACAGATTCCTGCGCGACTCGGGTGACAATTCCTGCAGCACCTCGTTTTGCACCGGAACCGCATCGCGCGCGCGGGTCAGCGCTTCGAACAAGCGCGCCAGGCGTATCGGTTTGAGCAGGTAATCGACCGCATGCAATTCAAATGCCTTGATCGCATAGTCATCGTAAGCGGTGGTGAAAATGACCACCGGCGGCTTGGGCAGCTTGTGCAAGTGCCTGGCGAGTTCGATGCCGTCCATCTGCGGCATGCGGATGTCGAGCAGTACCACATCCACGGGCAGGTCCACGAGCCTGTCCAGCGCCTCGCGGCCGTTGCCCGCCTCGCCGACGATTTGCAGCGGCAACTTTTCGCTGCAATCATTCAGCACATCGCGCAATCGGTTGCGCGCGGGCGGTTCATCATCCACGATGAACACGCGCATAGCCTGTCCGTTCCCGCTCATGAAGAGTGCTCCTTTAATTTTGGCCGTTCTTTTACATAGGGCAGCGCGATCTCCACCCGATAGAAGTCCTTGCCGCTTTCGACCTGATAGCGTGCCTCGACATCGAACAACAGGTCCAGCCGTTCGCGGATGTTGAGCAATGCCACCTTGTTGCCGCGATGGGCACCCTCGCTGCGCGGCAGACTGGGATTCTCCACCGTGATCTGCAACTCATCGCCGCTGCGGCGCACCGCCACGTTGATGCAGCCCCCCTGCGGCAATGGCTCGATACCGTGATACACGGCATTCTCCAGCAACGGCTGCAACAGCAACTGCGGGATCAGTGCGTCCTCCGGCAGGTCCTGCATCTGCCACTCGATACGCAACCGTTCGCCCATGCGCAATTGCTCCAGTGCGACATATTGTCTGCTCAACTGGATCTCCTTTTGCAATGGCACCAGATCCCGGGCATCCGTCATCGCCATCCGAAACAGATCGGCCATGTCTTCCAGCGCGGTCTCAGCCTGCCTGGGCTGGGTACGCACGATGCCGAGCACGGCATTGATGGTATTGAACAGGAAATGCGGACGGATGCGCGCGCGCAGCACCTGCAGCCGCGCATCGTGCAGGGCGTGTGACAGCGTAAGGGTGCGCAACCGGAAATACATCAGCAGGATGCCGCTCACGGTCACGCTGAGCAGCACATAACGCATCACATCGAAATAGCCGCCATCGCTATCCAGCGGACGGTACAGCCCGGCGCCAAAGTAATAGGTGGCCAGCGTCAGAAACACCACCGACAGATTCACCGCCAGTACGCCGCGCCAGTAGTCCAGCTGATCCAGCCACGGCTGTGCAGCCCACAGCAACAGCAAGCTGGTCAGCAGAATGGGCGTGAGCAGTGTGGCGATCTGCATCATGCGTTGCGGCACATCCGCCCAACCGTCCGCCTGCAACAGTGCCAGCAACAATGCCATGCCGTTGCTGATCAGCAGGATGCGCAGCGTGATGCCGAGGTTGCGAAAGTTGGGCAACGCATCGGCACTGGCATTTTGTTTTATACTGCGCGCCTTACTCATTGTGAAAAACCTTTGGGTTCATAGCAAACAGCCTTTGGATCTTCAGGGTGTCTCTAAAAATTCAGAGTTCGCCCAAATGCTAAGGCGCGGAAGAAATTTCTTCCGCAACGCAGCAGTTGGGATGAAGTGGGGTAAGCAGGCAATCCGCATAGCGGATGCTCGCAAATCTGGATTTTTAGAGATGCCCTTCATGCTTTATTCTGGGACAAAAGGGGGCAGCAATGCAAGATAAAGATACCTGGTCGGGTCGATTCGCCGAACCGGTCGCGGAATTGGTGAAGCGCTATACCGCGTCGGTGGGCTTCGACCACAAACTGGCCATGTTCGACATCCAGGGCTCGCTGGCACATGCGCAGATGCTGGCGGCCTGCGGCATCATCGCCAGACAGGACCTGAGCGACATCCAGCGCGGCCTCGCGCAGATCGAGAACGAGATCATCTCCGGCGAGTTCGTCTGGTCGCTGGACCTCGAAGATGTGCACCTCAACATCGAGAAGCGGCTCACCACGCTGGTCGGCGATGCCGGGAAACGTCTGCACACCGGGCGTTCGCGCAACGATCAGGTGGCGACCGATGTGCGCCTGTATCTGCGCAGCGCGATCGATGAACTGCTGGCGCTGGTCAAAGGGCTGCAAAGCGCACTGCTCGACCTGGCCGGGCAGCACACCAACACCATCATGCCCGGCTTCACCCATTTGCAGGTCGCGCAGCCGATCAGCTTCGCGCATCACCTGATGGCCTATTTCGAGATGCTCAAGCGCGATGCGGAACGTTTGCAGGATTGCCGCAAGCGCGTGAACCGGTTACCGCTCGGCGCGGCCGCGCTGGCCGGGACCAGCTACCCGATCAAGCGCGAGTACGTCGCCGAACTACTGGGATTCGACGGCGTGTGCGAAAACTCGCTGGACGCGGTCTCCGATCGCGACTTCGCGATCGAATTCACCGCCTGCGCCGCGCTGGTCATGACGCATCTGTCGCGCTTTTCCGAGGAACTGATCCTGTGGATGAGCCCGCGCTTCGGCTTCATCGAACTCGCCGACCGCTTCTGCACCGGTTCATCCATCATGCCGCAGAAGAAGAATCCCGATGTGCCGGAACTGGTACGCGGCAAGACCGGCCGGGTGAACGGCCATCTGGTCGCGTTGCTGACGTTGATGAAGGGCCAGCCGCTGGCCTATAACAAAGACAATCAGGAAGACAAGGAGCCGCTGTTCGACACCGTGGAAACGCTGACGCAAACGCTGCGCATCTATGCCGACATGATCACCGGCATCCGGGTCAAACCGGAAGCGATGCGCAGCGCGGCCTTGCAGGGTTATGCCACCGCCACCGACCTGGCTGATTATCTGGTGAAGAAAGGGTTGCCGTTCCGCGATGCCCATGAAGCCGTGGCTCAGGCGGTGCGCTTCGCCGAGCAGCGCGGCTGTGACTTGAGCGGCATCAAGCTGGCCGAGCTGCAGCAATTCTCAAAGCTCATCGGAGAGGATGTGTATCAGGTGCTGACGCTGGAAGGTTCACTCGCCAGCCGCAACCATAGCGGCGGCACCGCGCCGCAACAGGTCACGGCGGCGATCGCACGGGCGCGGGCCAGCCTCACGAAGTAATTCCAATTCTATTTCAAGGGTAAAACAATCCGTAGGTCGGGCTGCGCCCGACAGCTTGATCCGGCGGGCAAAGCCCGCCCTACAAAAATGCACGTTTGATCTGTATTCGGAGTAATTCGAATTCGCATTAAGAGCAGCATTCATTCACCTCCACCGCTGTTGCTGTTGTGATCCGGGACATCTGTAAGCTCTGGCTATGTCAGAGCGGCAGTAAATTCCCCCAGCGGCACCGGCCTGCCGAACAGATATCCCTGATAGTACCGGCAACCCGCGCCCCAGAGGAAATCGCGTTGAATCTGGGTTTCCACTCCTTCGGCTATCACCTCTATGCCCAGATTATTGGCCATGCCGATAATAGTTTGAACGATCATCGAATCGCTGGATTTGGCGCCGATGTTGCGCACGAACGACTGGTCGATCTTCAATTGATCGAGTGGCAATTGCGTCAGATATGCCAGCGATGAATAACCCGTGCCAAAATCATCCATGGAGAAGCGCACACCGATCGATTTCAGCGCGTGCATCTTTTCTATGGTATCAACCACATTTTCGAGCACCGTGCTCTCGGTCAATTCAAGTTTGAGACGCGCTGGATCGATGGCGCTCTGTGTGATCACTTCGCTCACTTGCTGAACGAAACCCGGTTGACGGAACTGTCTCGCGCTGACATTGACGGCAAGCGACAATTCGCGCGCAAGCGGATTGCTTTCCCATTCCTTGAGTTGTGCGCAAGCCGTCTGCAACACCCACAGGCCGAGAGGCAAAATCAGCCCGGTATCTTCCGCAACGGGAATGAATCTGGCGGGGCTGATCATACCTTGCTCCGGATGTTCCCAGCGGATCAGCGCCTCTGCACCAACGGGGCGGTGCTCGCTATCGACCTGCAACTGGTAGTAAAGCCTGAATTCATTTTTCGGCAACGCCTTCCGCATCCCGGCCTCGATCTGGCTGCGAATTTCCAAAGCTTCCTGCATGGCGGGATCAAAGAAGCGCAAGGTGTTGCGCCCGGCTTTCTTGGCTGCGTACATGGCTGTGTCAGCCTGTTTGAGCAGATCGTCCAGGCTTTGCTTGTAATTGGAGAATGAGGAGATGCCGATACTAGCCGAACTGTAATGTTCGACATCATTGAGCACATAGGGCTGATTGATGGCCTTGTGCACTTTCTCTCCCACTTCCCGCGCCTGCACGGCAGCCTGTGTCCCGTCTTCGCTTAACTCCTCCAACAACACCACGAATTCATCTCCGCCCAAACGAGCCAGCGTATCGCTCTCGCGTATACAGGCTCGCAGCCGCTGACCCACTTCGATCAGGAGCAGATCGCCGATGTCGTGCCCCCTGGTGTCGTTCAATATCTTGAAATTATCCAGGTCGATGAACAGCAGCGCGGCGCCGTGCAGGTTGCGTGCGCTGGTAGCAACCGCCTGGTGGAGACGGTCAAACAACAAACGCCTGTTGGGAAGCTGGGTGAGCGGATCATAGAATGCAAGATTGTGGATCTTGTTCTCAGCCTGCTTGCGTTCGGTAATATCAAAAAACGCGCAAATATAATTCGTGATCCTGCCGTCTTTGCCGACAACGGCGGTAATGGTCAGCCATTCCGGATAGATATCCCCGTTCTTGCGGCGGTTCCATATCTCCCCTTGCCAGTAATTGTCGCGATGCAGGATTTCCCGCATGCGCGGATAGAACTCCGCATTTTGCCGGTCAGACTTGAGCATGCCAAGGTTTTTGCCGATGGCTTCTTCGGCGCTGTAGCCGGTCAGTTTTGTAAAGACGCGGTTGACCCGAATGATCACCTCATCACTGTCAGTTACGATCATGCATTCCTCGATCTCGAAGGCAATCGCGGCAACACTCAGGGCCGCCTCGCGTTCTTCCAGCACCGCCATCATGCTATTGAAGGCATAGGCCATATCGGTGATGTCCTTCGGCCCGGTGAGCACGGCCCGCACCTCCGATTCGCCTGCCTTGGCGCGCCCCATGCTGGCTGATAACTTATTGAGCGGTCGCGTCATGCGGTTTGTCAGGAAACGGATCAGGAACAGGAACAGCAGCGCGAAGGAAAACGACGCGGCCATGTTGACGATAAAAATGTCAGTGGTCGTCTGTGACAGCGCCGCCTTGCTCATCACCACCGAAACCTGGCCGAGCAACTCGGGTGTAGCCGTCTGCACCGTGAATGGGGATTCGGCAGCAGGCTGTGTGTACACCGGAGCAGCAAAACGCCATGCATTCGGGCTTTCCGTATCGAGAACGGCGCCGCCCTGCACCCAGTCGGCCCGCTCGATCACAGCAGGAAATCCGGCGTAGCCGGCGCTGTTGCGTGTCAACAATACCCGCTGGCTGACGTCACGTATTTCCACACTGATCACGCCCGGGAAAGACATGGTCGCGTTCACCGCCTCGGCGGCGTTGTCAGCCGAGGCGTAAATCAGCGCCAGGGTGCTCTGACGGGCCAGATTCTCGGTGATGCGCTGGCCCTGCTCGATAAGGTCAGCGCGTATCCGTTCGTTACTCTGCCATGAGCCCACCAGGGAGGAAGACAACGCCAGGAAAAAAATCCCGAGCGTGACCATGATGCCAAGCTGGCGCTCAAAGGTTAATTTATGGAGAAATTCGTTGAGTATCTTTTTCATGAGCAAATATAATTAGTGCTCGGGGAAGGTCGTGTCGAAACCATGCAATTGGGCCGGATTGAGCTCCAGGTGCTTGGCAGTGCGCAGATTGACAGCGCTTTGCACGTCGCGCAATGGCAACATGCCACGTCTTCCATCGTCACCCGAGATCAAAATGTCCTGGGCCAGACCGGCTAGACTCTTGCCCAGCGCCAGGTTGTCAGGATAAAGCGAAAACAGCACACCGCGCCGGACGTGGGAGAAATTGCTGGAAAAAACGGCGACACTTTGATTCCATGATTCCTGTAAAACCAAAGGCAGAATCGAGCTTTCCTCCACCGTAGTGGGATCCTGCGGCAGCCATAAGACATCACTATGGCCGTCAGCCGTAGAGAATATTTCCTCGTAGAACCTTACCGCACTGCGCATATCCTGTGCCTCGTATGCCACCAACTCCAGCCTCTGGGCACGAGCGACTTCTTTGGCCAATTTCATCAACCAGCCATTAAGATTGGGATCGTAGACGACGAACACACGCTTCGTTGCTGGCATCAACACTTTCATGCGGGCAAACAACAGTGCAGGATCCGGCGACAGGCTGATCACCGGTATTTCGCGCGCCTCGTTCTCCGGCACTGTCAGCACGCCGCCCACCACCAACTTGATGCCATCACCCAGCGCTGTCGCAATCTTCATGCCCTGCCGGCCAAGGCCGATCACCACCTTGACATTCTGGTGCAACAAACTGTCTTTCAGGTCGGCAATATCAATGGCATCGTTTACCGGATAATTTGCCGCCGAAGGGCCTGTCTTGCCCTCGATACCCTCGATGATTTTTTCGAATATCTCGCGATAAGGTTCACTGATGTCGGGATAGATCACCGCGATCCTGTCTTCATCCGCTGCACATGCCGATGATGTGGTGATCAGTGCCAGAGCCATGACGACAAATAGCAAAATCAATCGAGCCTGACCCCATTGATATTGAGTCTGACCCCATTGATATTGAACCTTATAAACAAACATCATGGCCCTTCAATTAATACAAACAGATCAAGAACCCGAACCGCTCTTCGCCAGCTAATTCATGAAGAACTTGAATTGGAACAAGCTGTCAGGGCTGCACCCACCCTGCTCAACTGTTTTTCAGGATCAGAGTTTGTGCTGGAATTGCAGGTAAACAGCGCGCCCGGGGAGCGGCAGATCGGAAAGTGTAATGGGGTTGCCGGGAACTGTCGTACCCACCGATTGAAAGGTCGGCTCCCTGGCATCACGATCAAACAGGTTAGTCACCATGGCGCTGATATCCCAATTGCCGCCAAAACTTTCACGCCGCAAGGTCAGGTCCACCAAGGTGTAGTCTGGAATTTTAGCCCGGGTATCGCCCGGCTCCCGCATCCGGTCTGCCACATAATTGGCCTTGGTGCTGACCTGCCATAGCGGCGCAAAACGCCAGTCGGCGCGGACAAACAATCGGCGATGCGGCGCCATGCCCGCATCCTGCCCGCTGGCCTGATCTATGGAATGCTGCAATGAATAGTTGCCGGTTAGCCGCAGATCGCTCGTCGCATCCAGCGTGGCTTCCAATTCCAGACCGCGTCCGGTCTGGTCGCCGGTATTCTGATTTTGTTGCGGATTGGGCCGAATGATGTCGCTCATGCGGTAACGGAAAAAATTCAGATTATAGACTCGGCACGATGAAGATTGAACTTTGTCCATGCGTCTCAGTCAGATGCGCATGGACAAAGAAGATGCAAGATTTCAAACATTGGAGCGGTTGCACGAGCGGCGTAAGCAGGTCGTGCGATTGCATCGCAA
>JBGSKJ010000101.1:0-21782 GCA_041741275.1 Gallionella sp. | reverse complement strand
TTCTTTGATGCACTGGGGTTGGTTTCGTTGCTGGATACACAGCAACGCTTCCAGCATGTTTAATGAACCGCCGTATGCGGAACCGCACGTACGGTGGTGTGAGAGGGCGACGGGGGTAACTCCGTCCCCTACTCGATCTTGCAAAACTATAATCCCAACTCACTCCACATCGCATCCACTTTCCGCTTCACCGCCTCGTCCATCACGATAGGCGTGCCCCATGCGCGCTGCGTCTCGCCCGGCCATTTGTTGGTCGCATCCAGACCCATCTTGCCGCCCAGGCCGGAGACCGGACTGGCAAAGTCGAGATAGTCGATCGGTGTATTGTCCACCAGCAAAGTGTCGCGCACCGGATCGACGCGCGTGGTGATCGCCCAGATCACTTCCTGCCAGTTGCGGATATCGATATCGTCATCCACCACGATGATGAACTTGGTGTACATGAACTGGCGCAAATAAGACCAGATACCGAACATCACGCGCTTGGCGTGCCCGGGATATTGTTTTTTGATGCTGACCACCGCCATGCGATACGAGCAGCCTTCAGGCGGCAGATAGAAATCAGAGATCTCGGGGAATTGTTTTTGCAGCAGCGGAACAAATACTTCGTTGAGCGCCACGCCCAGCATGGACGGTTCATCGGGTGGCTTGCCGGTGTAGGTGGAGTGGTAGATCGGGTTAGAGCGCATGGTGATGCGCTCGATGGTGAACACCGGAAATTTTTCCTGTTCGTTGTAGTAGCCGGTATGGTCGCCGAACGGCCCTTCCAGCGCCATCTCATCGGGATGGATCACGCCTTCCAGCACGATCTCTGCACTCGCGGGTACTTGCAGATCGCTGCCCAGGCATTTCACCAGTTCCGTTTTGCTGCCGCGCAACAAACCGGCGAATTGATATTCCGATAACGAATCCGGAACCGGGGTGACTGCGCCGAGTATTGTGGCCGGATCGGCGCCGATCACCACTGCTATCGGAAACGGTTCGCCCGGATGAGCTTTGCGCCAGTCCTGAAAATCCAGCGCGCCGCCGCGCTGCGCCAGCCAGCGCATGATGACCTTGTTCGGCGCGATCACCTGCTGGCGGTAGATGCCGAGATTCTGGCGCGCTTTGTTCGGCCCGCGTGTGACCACCAGACCCCAGGTGATCAGCGGCGCGACATCACCGGGCCAGCAGGTCTGGATCGGCAGTTTGCCCAGATCCACGTCGCTGCCTTGCCAGACGATCTCCTGACACGGCGCAGAAGACAGCACCTTGGGCGACATGTTCAGCACCTGCTTCAACACCGGCCATTTCTCCCAGGCATCCTTCAATCCCCTGGGCGGCTCGGGCTCCTTCAGGTAAGCCAGCAATTTGCCCACTTCGCGCAGTGCCGCGGAGGACTCTTCACCCATACCCAGTGCCACCCGGCGCGGTGTGCCGAACAGGTTCGCCAGCACCGGCATGCGGTGCCCCGTGACGTTCTCGAACAGCACCGCGGGCCCTTGTGCGCGCAGCACGCGGTCGCAGATCTCCGTCATCTCAAGGTGAGTGGAGACGGGCGCGGTCACGCGCTTGAGTTCGCCGAGTTTTTCCAGCTTTGCGATAAAGTCGCGCAGGTCGTGATATTTCATTTCAAATGTTCGCCGTAGGGGCGTATGGCAATACGCCCTTTCCCCGAATTTTCGTCATGCCACGAAGTGCGTATTGCCATACGCCCCTACAATATTCGGATTTAATAAAATTTCTTCTCGCCTTCCGGCCTGGTCTTGAACCGCTTGTGCAGCCAGAAATACTGTTCCGGCATCTCCAGCACGCGCTGTTCGATGAATTCGTTCATGCGCCGCGCATCGGCGACCTCGTCACCGCTCGGATAGTTCTCCCAGGCCGGATAGAAAGTCAGCACATAGCCTTCTCCGCCTGGCAACAAGCGGGTGATGCTGGGCACGACTTTGGCACCTGCGATCTGCGCAATACGCGATACCGAGGTCATGGTCGCGGCGGGAATGCCGAAGAACGGAATGAATGCGCCATCCCTGATGCCCTGATCCTGGTCGGGCAGGTATAAAAACGGCCGGCCTTCGCGCATCCCTTTGAGAATGGGGCGCAAGCCTTGCTGGCGCGAATAGAGACCCTGCTTGCCGAAGCGGATGCGCTTTTTCCGGAGCAACTCGGTCAGGTAGAGGTTCTTCTGGTTGGAGTACATGGACACTGCGTCGGTTTGCTGCGCAATCCATTGGCCGCTGACATCCATGCCGACAAAATGCGGTGCGAGCAGAATGGCGGCCTTGTTCTTGACTGCCTCGAAATGCTCGATGCCCTCGATGCGGGTCAAACTGCGGATACGTTCGGCGCTGGCCCACCACAGGACGCTGCGCTCGAACAGTCCGCGACTGAACATCATGAAATGATCGCGCAATAGTTTCTTTCGCGCCCCATCGCCCATATCCGGAAAACACAGTTTCAGGTTGATGGCGCCCACCCTGCGGCGTTCGGTGGCCAGCAGGTAAAGCAACGACCCGACACTGTTACCGATTGCCACGATGACGCGAAACGGCAAGAAATGGATCAACCACAAAATGAAAACACCCAGGCGTGCCAGCATCACTGCTCCTTGGCCACATCCGGCGGCGCCACGCCACTCGGGATCTTGTAGCGGTTATAACTCCACAGATACTGGGCCGGGGAGATCGCGATCACGCGTTCCAGCGCCGCATTGATTTGCCGCGGCACAGATTTGGAAAAATCCAGTGGCAGAGGCTCGAAACGCAGCTTGTATCCCTTTCCGTGCGGCAGCCGTTCGGCATACACCAGCAGCACTGCCGCGCCGCTGGACTGGGCAAGACGGCCGCTCAACGTCATGGTGTAGGCGGGGCGGGCAAAGAAATCCACCCACTCGCCTTCGCCCTGGCCGGGTACCTGGTCGGGCAATAGACCAATCGCCTCGCCGCGTTTCAGGGCTTTGAAAAGCAGGCGTACACCGCCGAGATCGGCGCTTGCCAGGCGGGCCAATCCCCGCTCACGGCCATTGCGCATCACTTGTTCAAGCCAGCCTTGTTTCGGGGAGCTGTACAAGTTTGTCAGCGGCAGGCGTTGCCCGATATAAAGACTGGTGATCTCGAAGCAACCCCAGTGCGGGGTAAGAAAAATAATGCCCTTGCCGCGCGCATGTGCTGCATCGACATGTTCCCAGCCATAGCAACTTTGCACGCCGGCGCAGACCCGTTCCAGCGGCCTGCCCCACACCCACGGCAATTCAACGATGCTCTTGCCCGCCTCGCTGATGGTCGCGCTGAGCAAGGCGGCATAGTGCTGTTCATCGGCAAACAATCGCGACTGGCGCAAATTTTCCCCGGTACGCCGCGCGTATTGTGCGGATGACAAGAAAATGATGCGTCCGAGCAATGTGCCCAGGCTGTGCAGCGCACGCAGTGGCAATAACGCGAACAGGCGAAACACAGTTCTGAATATGAATCCGGTCATAAGTGGGCAATGTTACCTAGAACACTGGAATAAGTCGCGTATCACAGGGATTTAAGGATGATTCATTCAGCAGGGATAAGGTATTTGGTATAATGCGCGACTTTTAATTTATTGAGCGATCGAGCGGGGAACCATGAACGAATATCTGTTTACATCCGAATCTGTATCTGAAGGCCATCCCGACAAGGTGGCGGACCAAATTTCCGATGCCATCGTTGATGCGATTCTAGCGCAGGACAAGCATTCGCGCATCGCGGCCGAAACGCTGTGCAATACCGGGCTGGTGGTATTGGCGGGCGAGATCACCACCGCAGCCAACGTCGATTACATCCAGGTGGCGCGCAACACGCTCAAGCGCATCGGCTATGACAACACCGAATACGGCATCGACTACAAGGGTTGCGCGGTGCTGGTGGCCTACGACAAGCAGAGCCCCGATATCGCGCAGGGCGTGAACAAGGCTTACGACGACGGCCTCGACCAGGGCGCGGGCGACCAGGGCCTGATGTTCGGTTATGCCTGCGACGAAACCGACACCCTGATGCCGCTGCCGATCTACCTGGCGCACCGCATGGTGGAACGCCAGTCGCAACTGCGCCGTGACGGACGCCTGAACTGGCTGCGTCCGGATGCCAAGTCGCAAGTGACTGTCCGCTACGCCGATGGCAAGCCCCACTCCATCGACACCGTGGTGATCTCCACGCAGCATGCGCCGGAAATGACGCTGGATAAGATCCGTGAAGCGGTCATCGAGGAAATCATCAAGCCGGTGCTGCCGAAAGAACTGATCAAGGGCAACATCAAATATCTGGTCAACCCGACCGGCCGCTTCGTCATCGGCGGCCCGCAGGGCGACTGCGGCCTGACCGGGCGCAAGATCATCGTGGATACCTATGGCGGTGCGGCACCGCACGGCGGCGGTGCGTTCTCCGGCAAGGACCCTTCCAAGGTGGATCGTTCAGCTGCTTACGCCGGCCGGTACGTCGCCAAGAACATCGTGGCGGCGGGCCTGGCCAGCAAGTGCCTGATCCAGATCTCCTATGCGATCGGGGTAGCCCAACCCACCAGCGTGTGGGTAACCACCTATGGCACCGGCAAAGTATCAGACGAGAAGATCGCGGAATTGGTCAAGAAACACTTCGACCTGCGCCCGAAAGGCATCGTGCAGATGCTCGATCTGCTGCGTCCGATCTACGAGAAGACCGCATCCTATGGCCACTTCGGTCGCGAAGAGCCTGGATTTACCTGGGAAGCAACCGATAAAGCTGCTGCCCTGCGCGCAGACGCAGGTTTGTAAAACACGCGGGACGGGTCTGACCCGTCCCGCAAGATTCACCCCTGCCGAGGGGCGCTGCGACCGACTCAGTTCGGCCAGGCTCGGTAGTGTGGTCAAAGTTTCAACGGCGCCCCTTCATTAACTTCTCAGATGAATGGAGCACCTTATGAACTCTGCTACAAGCGGGAATGCTGCTAAACACGGACTCACCGACTACAAAGTCGCCGATATCTCCCTGGCCGGATGGGGGCGCAAGGAAATCGCCATCGCCGAAATCGAAATGCCCGGCCTGATGGCGATCCGCAAGGAATACAGCGCCACACAACCATTGCGCGGCGCGCGTATCACCGGCTCTTTGCACATGACCATCCAGACCGCCGTGCTGATCGAGACACTGAAAGCGCTCGGTGCGGAAGTGCGCTGGGCATCCTGCAACATCTACTCCACCCAGGATCACGCCGCCGCCGCCATCGCTGCCGGGGGCACCCCGGTGTTTGCGGTCAAAGGCGAGACGCTGACCGAGTACTGGGACTACACCCATCGCATCTTTGAATGGGCGGCTGGCCCCAAGGGCGAAAAAATATTGTCCAACATGATCCTGGACGATGGAGGCGACGCCACCTTGCTGCTGCATCTGGGTGCGCGCGCCGAAAAGGACGCGTCGCTGCTGGGTAAGCCCGGCTCTGAAGAAGAGACCTGCTTGTTCGCATCGATCAAGGCCCAGCTGGCTGTCGACAAGACCTGGTATTCCACGCGTCTCGCCGCGATCAAGGGCGTCACCGAGGAAACCACCACCGGCGTGCACCGCCTGTACCAGATGCATGAACGCGGCGAACTGAAATTCCCGGCGATCAACGTCAACGATTCCGTCACCAAGTCCAAGTTCGACAACCTGTACGGCTGCCGCGAATCGCTGGTGGACGGCATCAAGCGCGCCACCGACGTGATGATCGCCGGCAAGATCGCCGTGATCGCCGGCTATGGCGACGTGGGCAAGGGCTCCGCCCAGGCGATGCGCGCCCTGTCGGCACAGGTCTGGGTGACCGAGATCGACCCGATCTGCGCACTGCAGGCCGCGATGGAAGGCTATCGTGTGGTGACGATGGATTACGCCTGCGAGCATGGCGATATCTTCGTCACCACCACCGGCAACTTCCATGTCATCACCCATGAGCACATGAAGAAGATGAAGAACCAGGCCATCGTGTGCAACATCGGCCACTTCGACAACGAGATCGACGTCGCCTCGCTCAAGCAATACAAGTGGGAGAACATCAAGCCGCAAGTCGATCACGTGATCTTCCCCGATGGCAAGCGCATCCTGCTGCTGGCGGAAGGCCGCCTGGTAAACCTGGGTTGCGGCACCGGCCATCCGTCCTATGTGATGTCTTCTTCGTTCGCCAACCAGACCATCGCGCAGATCGAGTTGTACACCCGCACGAAGGACTACCCGATCGGCGTGTACACCCTGCCCAAGCACCTGGACGAAAAGGTCGCGCGGCTGCAACTGACCACGCTGAATGCGCAACTGAGCACGCTGACCGACCAGCAGGCCGCCTATATCGGCGTGCCCAGGGAAGGTCCGTACAAGGCTGACCACTACCGTTACTAAACGCATGCCCGCCGCCCGCAATGAGTTCGTGGCCTACGTGCTGGAACTGATGGCGGGTTGGGCAGCGGTGTCGGCACGCAGGATGTTCGGCGGCCATGGTTTGTACCGCGACGGTTTGATGTTCGCGTTGATCGTTGCGGATGAGCTTTTTCTCAAGGCCGACGCGGACAACGTGGCGCAATTCGAACGGGCCGGCAGCCGCCCGTTCGTGTATCGGAGCAAGACACGCACCGTGCAAATGTCGTATTGGTCCGCACCCGAAACCAGCCTCGAATCTCCGGGTGAAATGGGCCTCTGGTGCCGAAGCGCTTATGGTGCGGCATTGCGTGCACAGGCGGTCAAAGCGGCCAAATCCGGGAAAGGGAAACGCGTATGAAACTGCAAGTCGAATTATTGTTGATCTGGATACTCAATGCGCTGGCGCTGCTCGCGGTGGCGAATTTTGTTCCCGGCATCCACGTGGACGGTTTCATCGCCGCGCTGATCGCGGTGTTTTTCCTGGCGCTGGTCAATACGCTGATCAGACCGTTGTTGCTGCTGCTGACCCTGCCGGTCACCCTGCTCACGATAGGCCTGTTCATCTTCGTGATCAACGGGCTGTTGTTCTTGTTCGTCGGCTCGATACTCAAGGGCTTTGTGGTGGACAGTTTCTGGCACGGCGTATTGGGCGCGGTGCTGTACAGCATATTTTCCTGGGCGCTGTCCGCGGCGGCAGCACAACTGATGAGGAAGCCATGAACAAACCGGTGTTCAGTTTTGAATTCTTTCCGCCACAAACGTCCGAAGGCATGGAAAAACTCGCCGCCGCGCGCAAGCAATTGGCGCTGCTAAAACCGGAATTCTTCTCGGTGACGTTCGGTGCCGGTGGCTCGACGCAGGAGCGCACGCTGGAAGCCGTGCAGCAGATCAAGGCCGAGGGCTATAACGCCGCGCCGCACCTGTCCTGCGTCGGCTCCACGCGCGAGAACATCCGTGCCATGCTGCACACGTACAAGGATATGGGCATCAGGCGGATCGTGGCATTGCGCGGCGACCTGCCGTCCGGCATGGCCACCGCAGGGGAGTTCCAGCACGCCAATGAACTGGTGTCATTCATCCGCGCCGAGACCGGCGATCACTTTCATATCGAGGTGGCCGCCTATCCAGAAATTCACCCGCAGGCCAGATCGGCGCACGACGACATCCTCAACTTCAAGCGCAAGGTCGCCGCCGGGGCAGATTCCGCCATCACGCAATATTTCTACAACGCCGACAGTTATTTTTATTTCGTCGATGAATGCCGCAAGCTGGGAGTCACCGTGCCGATCGTGCCGGGCATCATGCCGATCGTGAAATTCGCCCAACTGGCACGCTTCTCCGATGCCTGCGGTGCGGAGATCCCGCGCTGGATGCGCCGCACGCTGGAGGGCTACGGCGACGACACCGCATCGATACAGGAATTCGGCCGTGATGCGGTCGGCGCATTGTGCGAGCGCCTGTTGAAGGGCGGCGCACCCGGGCTGCATTTTTACACGCTGAACCAGGCCGCCCCGACGTTGGCGATCTGGCAACGGCTAAAATTGCCGCTATGAGCACATTGCGCGCGCCGGAGTTGCTGCTGCCGGCAGGCACGCTGGACAAGATGCGCACTGCCTATGCGTTCGGCGCGGACGCGGTGTACGCTGGGCAGCCGCGCTACAGCTTGCGCGCGCGCAACAATGAATTCCAGCTTGAGCAACTGGAAATCGGCATCAGGGAAGCACACCAGCTCGGCAAGAAATTCTTCGTCGCCAGCAACCTGATGCCGCACAACGCCAAGGTGAAGACCTATCTGGCGGATATGCGCCCGGTCATCGCGATGCAACCGGATGCACTGATCATGGCCGATCCCGGCCTGATCATGATGGTGCGCGAAGAATTCCCGGACATGCCCATTCATCTTTCGGTGCAGGCCAACACGGTGAATTATGCCGATGTGAAATTCTGGCAGAGGCTCGGCTTG
The DNA here is from genome assembly GCA_041741275.1 of Gallionella sp. Classification (GTDB taxonomy): domain Bacteria; phylum Pseudomonadota; class Gammaproteobacteria; order Burkholderiales; family Gallionellaceae; genus Gallionella. The sequence continues at coordinate 13,454 of JBGSKJ010000101.1, read as the reverse complement.
TCACGCATCATTTTGTCGCGCGAATTGTCGCTCGATGAAATAGCAGAGATCCGCCAGGAATGTCCGGACATCGAACTGGAAGTGTTCGTGCATGGCGCACTGTGCATCGCCTATTCCGGACGCTGCCTGCTTTCCGGTTATTTCAATCACCGCGACCCGAACCAGGGTACCTGCACCAACTCCTGCCGCTGGGATTACAAGGTCAGGGATGCCGAAGAGGATGCGACCGGCGACCCGCAGAAGATCGACTTTGATTTCGACAAGGCGCTCGGAGAATCGGCGCTGTCCGCCTGCGGTTCGCAACCGCGCCATCCCGCCGCCGACCAGGTGTACCTGATCTCGCGCCAGGATCACCCGGATGAATTGATGCCGGTGATGGAGGACGAGCACGGCACTTACATCATGAACTCCAAGGACCTGCGTGCCGTCGAACACGTCGAACGGCTGGCAAAGATCGGCGTCGATTCGCTGAAAGTCGAGGGACGCACCAAATCCATCTATTACGTGGCACGCACCGCGCAAGTCTATCGCCAGGCGATCGATGATGCGGTCGCCGGTCGTCCGTTCAATTTGAGTCTGTTGGGCGCTCTGGATGCACTGGCGAATCGCGGCTACACCGACGGCTTCTACGAGCGCCATCACACCCATGAGCAGCAGAACTATCTGCGCGGCCACTCCGAAAGCCTGCGCCAGCAATACGTCGGCGACATCGTCGCGTGTGCCGGCGGCATGGCCGAGATCGACGTGAAAAACAAATTCCAGGTCGGCGACAAACTCGAGATCATCCACCCCTCCGGAAATCGCATCGTCGAACTCACCGCAATGCGCAACCTCAAAGGCGAAACGCTCACCACCGCGCCGGGCAGCGGCCATCGCGTGCAGATACCATTGCAGGGCGAGCTGGCAAAGGGGATGGTGGCGCGTTTCATCTGATCAGCACAGCGAGTCCAATCATGATTTTCTCCATCCTTTCCCAGTCCGACCGCTACGCCGCGCTGCATCCGCTGTTCCCGCGCGCGTTCGAATACATCCGCAACACCGACCTGCTGTCGCTCGCCCCGGGAATCTATCCCATCGCCGGCGATGATCTGTTCGCCATCGTCGAGCATGTGCCGGGACGCGCGCGCGCGGAAGCGAAGCTGGAGTGCCATCGTCGTTACATCGACATTCAATTGGTGCTGGAGGGGGTGGATGAGATGGGCTGGAAGCCGCTGGCGGACTGCCGTGAGCCGGTGGGCGATTACAGCGCGGAGAAGGATATCCGGTTCTTCCACGATGCGCCCGCTTCGTGGATCGCCGTCCCGCCCGGCGCGTTCTGCATCTTCTTCCCGGAGGATGCGCATGCGCCATTGGTTGCGACAGGGAGCATCCGCAAGGTGATCTTCAAGATCGCGGTGGAATGACGGTTGTCATGGAAGCGGCGGCGACTGTGCTGCCACCGCCGGTCACGGCCTAAAACGAGATTCTGACACCCACATGCACGCCTTCGTCCAGCGTCACATCGGATCCCAACTTAAGGGCAAACTTGATCTTGCGATAACCGATATAGGCAACCGCCTGCGGTATGACCTCATAATCCAGCCTCACTCCGGTTTCGACGAACCGGTCGGCAGCACCAAAAGTAACGATATTCGGCGACAAGTACGCCAGTCCGGTAATGCCGAAACGCGTATCGGTGAGCGGTGAAAAGCGCACCAACCCGCCTATAGCCAGTGCCCTGGCATTATTGTTCTGCACCTTGGCGATCAAACCCTTCAGGCCGACTCCAACAATGACGCCGGGGGCGTTCCTGCCCACCTCGTCCTGCACCAGTATCCCCAGATCGCCGAACGTATCGTTTTTATTGGTGTACAGAAAACCCGCATGGAGTTCGGATTTTCCGAGGGTGTCGCGGCCCATCGAGGCCCGGTACTGGATCTGGGCACTGCTGTCGCGCAGGTTGATATCGACAGTATCAGCCAGGGAGGTGGTACTGACGGCAAGCAGGGAAAGTACAAGAATACGGTGCAAAATCATAAATCACTCCTGAAATTATCTACGTAAGGCTGATACGACTTCGGCAAGCATAACACAGCAGATTCGTATCGCGAACCGGCCTTGCAGGTGCGCGGCAAGGCTCTATTTTAGCCAGTATGCGGGCACATATGAAACCGCACTTTCCGGGCGTTCAAACCTCCTGGTCAAATACCACATCGCCCTCGGTTACATGCTGGCCAAACTGGATGTTTTTGAAATCGAACAGTTCGCTGTCGAGCAGATGCGAAGGCGCGACGTTCTGCATCGCGGTGAAGATGGTCTGGCTGCGTCCAGGATATTCGCGCTCCCATGCGGCAAGCATCTCCTTGATGTTCTGGCGCTGCAAGTTTTCCTGCGCGCCGCACAGGTTGCACGGGATGATCGGGAATTCCATGCCGCGCGCATATTTTGCGATGTCTTTCTCGGCACAATAGGCCAGCGGACGGATCACGATGTGGTCGCCCTTGTCGGTCACCAGCTTGGGCGGCATCGCCTTGAGCTTGCCGCCGAAGAACATGTTCAGGAACAGTGTCTCGATCATGTCGTCGCGATGGTGCCCGAGCGCGATCTTGTTTGCGCCGAGCTCGCCAGCCACGCGATAGATGATGCCGCGCCGCAACCGCGAACACAGCGAACAGGTGGTCTTGCCCTCGGGAATCTTTTCCTTGACGATGGAATAGGTGTCCTGCGTCTCGATGTGATATTCCACGCCCAGCGATTTCAGGTAATTCGGCAACACCTCGGCGGGAAAGCCCGGCTGCTTCTGGTCGAGATTCATCGCCACGATCCGAAAATCGATCGGCGCGCGCTTGCGCAAGGTGAGCAGGATATCCAGCAAGGTATAGGAATCCTTGCCGCCGGACAGGCACACCATCACGCTGTCGCCTTCCTCTATCATGTTGAAATCCGCGATCGCCATGCCAACCTGGTGCTCCAGCCGCCCCTTGAGGCGATTGAAGTTGGTGGAGTGGCGCTCGAAATGGATGGGTTGGGCGATGTCGTTCATGTTTTTAGCTCGTAAAATTAGTTTAATACTAAACCCCTCCTAACCTCCCCTTGTCAGGGGAGGCCGGGAGGGGTTGGGGTGAAGCTTTCAAATGTTGACGCTCCGCCCGCCATCCACCGCGATGACCTGCCCGGTGATATAAGGCGCGTCGTGAATCAGAAAAGCCACCGTCCTGGCGATGTCGTCCGGCTCGCCTTCGCGCTTGAGCAGCGTATGCGCGACGATCTTGCGGCGTTGCTCCTCATCCATCCATGCCTCGCCCTCCGGCCAGATGATGACGCCGGGTGCAACGGCGTTGACGCGCACCTGCGGCGCCATCTCCTGTGCCAGTCCGCGAGTCAGCGCGACCAGGCCAGCCTTGGCGACGCTGTACAGCAGGTGGCCGCGCATCGGGCGCTCGGCATGGATGTCCGCGATGTTCACGATACAGCCATGCTGACGGCGCAATTCACTCGCTGCCGCCTGGGCAAGGAACAGCGGGGCTTTCAGGTTGGTGCCGAGCAAGTCATCCCACTGCTGCCCATTCACTTCCGCCAAGGGCGTGGCGTAGAAGCTGGACGCGTTGTTGACCAGCGCATCCAGCTGCCCGAATTTCATGATGACCTTGTGCACCAGTTGCGGCAACGCGTTCAGGTCAAGCAAGTCCGCCTGGAACACCGCAGTGCTTTTCGGACGCAGTGCGTTCAATTCTTTCTGCAAGTCCTGTGCCTCTTGCTCGGAGCTGCGGTAATGTATGGCGAGCTGTGCTCCCGCCGCGTGCAGGCGGCGGCAGATCGCAGCACCGACGCGCTTCGCACCACCCGTCACCAGTACCACTTTGCCTTGCATCGCTTGCTCCATTAAACTCGACCACTGCCTGTTATCTAGACCGATATTGGAATTATACCTGACCATGCCCGCACCTTTGCCCATTCCCAGTCCCGAAGCCGCACAGCACAGCACGCACTTGACCGAATCCATCCGGCGCGACATCGCCGCACAAGGAGGCTGGATCTCGTTCGCGCGTTACATGGAACTGGCACTCTATACACCCGGGCTGGGTTATTACACGGCGGGCGCGCAAAAGTTTGGCACGGCGGGCGACTTCATCACCGCACCGGAACTCTCGCCGCTGTTCGGACGCACGCTGGCAAGGCAAGTTGCGGAGATCATGGCGCACAGCGCGCCGCACGTTCTTGAACTGGGTGCGGGCAGCGGCAAGCTGGCGGCGGATATGCTGGCTGAATTGGAACAACTCGGCAGCCTGCCGGACAGCTATAAGATCCTTGAAGTCAGTGCCGACTTGCGCGCCCGCCAGCAGGCGCTGTTACGCGAACGCCTGCCGCATCTGCTGGATCGCATGCACTGGCTGGACGCGCTGCCGGAAAGATTCAGCGGCGCGATCATCGCCAACGAAGTGCTCGACGCCTTGCCCGTGCATCTGGTGCGCTGGCACAACGAAGATGTAGGTCGGGATTTATCCCGACATGGCAGTGTCGGGATAAATCCCGACCTACAAAACCACGACCATGCAATCACCGAGCGCGGCGTGGCGGTGAAAGGTAACGGTTTCATCTGGCAGGAGCGCGACATTGGCGATCCGGTCTTTCTACATGCCGCGCAACAAATAAAAGTGCCCGCTGATTATGTCAGCGAGATCTGTCTCGCCGCACGCGGCCTGATCAACAGTCTCGCGCAACGGCTGGATCACGGCGCGATGCTGTTCATCGACTACGGATTCGGTGCGCGCGAGTTCTACCATCCGCAGCGCAACCGCGGCACATTGATGTGCCATTATCGCCACCATGCGCATGACGATCCGTTCTACCTACCCGGCCTGCAGGACATCACCGCGCATGTGAATTTCACCGACATCACCGAATGCGGCATCGATGCCGGATTGGAGCTGATCGGCTACACCTCGCAGGCGTTCTTCCTGATCAATTGCGGCATCACCGATCTACTCAAGGATACTTCGCCGAAAAATCTGCGCGACTATCTGCCGCTCTCGGCGCAACTACAGAAACTCACCAGCCCGGCAGAGATGGGCGAGCTGTTCAAGGTGATCGCGCTGGGGAAAAATTTGGCGGGCCCGTTATGCGGATTCGCCCGTGGTGATCTGACGCGCTCTTTATGAATTAATCCCTGACTGCTCTCGGACAATTGGAATTGTCCAATCGTGGATTCTTTTCGCTGCCCGAAAGCTGCCATTCGCCAAGTGGAGCAGCAACACAAAGCAGACACTCAACGCCTTAATTCAGCGGACGTGTCCACGGGAGACGTTGTTTACTCTTAAATGGAAGAGAAATTGCTTGAACCATCTTTGAGAATCCAGTATTTGAAGCGTAGATGATCTTCCGCATCACCCCGAGAGTCGTCCTTAACTTCTAGCACCTGAAGTGTCGCATATATGCCGTTATGGTTCTGGAGTACAACAAATTGCCCAACTTCAGGGGCTCGCACACGGCTTGTGAAGTCAAGCTTCTCCACTGGAGGAATGGACTTTAGCGTTGCGCCTTTTGGCACTAGCGCAATACTCCGAATGTTTGTCGAATCTGTGTAGCAATGGATCGACGTATTGCTCGCTTTGGTCCACCGCGTTTCAAACTCAAAATGACCCTCTCCAATCCGAAAGCGCCCATTGAAGCTTGAGTAGTTGAAACTCGCTTCATCTTCAAGTGAAGCATTCTTTGGCGAAGGGACTTGATCGGCCTTCGCTGCAAGCGGACTACGACCGAGCTTTTCGCAAACGAGGATCGCAACCTGAACTGGGGAGTGGTTACGTAAATCAATGAAGCCAGTAGTCGGGAGCAGCCCCGGAATGTCCGTATCGTCGAATCGTGCAGGCAGTATGTATTCTCGACTTTCCTCTAGGGCTCGTGATTGCGCGGCTCTTCGCTCGTGATTTGCCCACACCTTCTCTTTGTAGTGCTTGGAAATGAACATCAGCGTGTATCGCACCTTGTTTCTGTAAACCTCGGTTAGGTGAACATATAAGTCTTTTCCCCAGAGGTCCGCTTGTTCGTAGCGATCATAAAAAACAGAAATGCCTCTAGCCTTGAGCTGCTCCGCTACCATTTCCACGTACGCGCGATCCTCGCCGGCAAAGGAAAGAGCAATGTCATGTTCAGCTGTACGAGTCATGTAAAAGCCCTAACGATTGGTGATGGACCTTGTGGGTCACTGTACGCGAACAGTTATTCCGTTAATTTGAACGATGAGTGCCATAAACATGGACTGGGATATGACCAAATCGCCGGGGACTAGATTCCATTGAAGGACTTTAAGCCGCTGACCTTCATCAGTAACGACTGATTTTTTGTGCACAATGCAATGACGGATGAGCCGGATGTCTCCCATCAAATCAGACTTGATGGACTTCTGTTCGACATTGCATTCATTGGCAATTAGATGTCGGTAATATTCATCCCAGACTGAATATATTGTTGTAATGAAGGACTTTATTAAGGTATCAGAGAAGGCTCCATTTTTTTGCGCAGCATCTAGGTACTTTCCGATATTCATTGATCCGTGATAACTCCCTTCGCTCGGATGGCAATCCCCGATGAGTAAGCTCTTAGTCCGATCAGGGTTCTGCTGCAACATGTTACTTGCTACCGCTTCCATACCTGTTACTGCCACTGAATAACAGATATAGATTTCTTGACTGAATTTTTGAAACTCTGTGATCGCTTCGCTACTTGGCATGTCATTCATCACCTAACGAGGCTGTAGAAAAACTCCTCGGACTCATCTTGACTCAAATGCCAGTTTTCATCAATCTTGAATGGCGGCTATTGGCACACAACAGAACTTTGTTCCTTGCAACAGCCTCCCTGAAAGCAGTCATTTTCCATCTCAAGGTTTCAAAGAACCACTGCGCTGTTTTTCGACCAATGCTTCTATCGCGCTGATGCGCGCCTGCTGCACTGCGGCAGCGATGGCACTGCTATCACTACACTGCTTGGCGATCTCGCCCGCGTCCACGGCGCGCGCCACCGCCAACAAATGCAACAGATAATCCGCCTGCGGGTAGTGATCGTTTTCGTGCCCGGTACGTCCGCGCGCATCCGCAGCGCAGGCCTGCAACAAGTGGGTGAAACGCTCCGGCCTGCGCCACGCGTCCGCCGACTGAAATAATTTTATAATGGTCTCGGCGCGCAATTCTTTGGCGCGATGGATGTCGCCGTGATAGCGCGCGGCCAGCAGAGCCAGATCGCGGCAGTCGCCGGATGCGCGCAAGCGCTGCGCGAGCTTCTTCACCAGCTCCACACTGCGCAGCTCGTGGCCGATGTGGCGCGGCAAAATATCCTTGGGTGTGTTGCCCTTGCCCAGGTCGTGCGTGAGTGCGGCAAAGCGCACTTCCAGCGGGTAGTCATGCAGTGCCGCATCGTCCACCACCAGCAGGGTGTGTATGCCGCAATCGATCTCGGGATGATGTTTCTCCGGCTGCGGCACGCCGAACAGCGCGTCCACTTCGGGGATGATCTTCGCCAGCGCGCCGCAACTGCGCAGCGTCTCGAAAAAACGCGACGGCTTTTTCTCCATCAGGCCACGCGCCAGTTCCTGCCAGACGCGCTCCGCCACCAGCGCATCCACTTCGCCGTTGTTGGCCATGTCGCGCATCAGCGACAATGTCTCGGGAGCGATGCTGAAGCCGAAGCGTGCCGCAAAGCGTGCCGCGCGCAGGATGCGCACCGGGTCTTCACTGAACGCTGCGCTGACATGACGCAAAATGCCCGCACGCAGGTCGGCGATGCCGTTGTGCGGATCGATCAGGTTACCGTCAGTGTCCTGCGCGATGGCGTTGATGGTGAAATCGCGGCGCAGCAGATCCTGCTCGAGCGTGACATCCGGCGCGGCATGGATGACGAAGCCCTGGTAGCCCGGCGCGGTCTTGCGCTCGGTGCGCGCCAACGCGTATTCCTCATGGGTCTGCGGATGCAGGAACACCGGAAAATCCTTGCCCACCGGCTGAAAGCCCGCTGCGACCATATCTTCCGGCGTGCTGCCCACCACCACCCAGTCGTGATCCCGGACTTCCAGCCCGAGCAGGCGGTCGCGCACCGCACCGCCCACGCAATAGACCTTGGCCGCACCCCGAAGTGAGCCTTCTGCTTGTTTTGGTATATCGCTCACGGTTCGGCCGCCTCACCGGGAAGGGATGGCACGAGTTGCAGCTTATCTTCCGGCTTGCCCGCAACGATGCCCAAACGCTGCTTTAGCGGGCGCAACGGCGCATTGAATTGAGTGGCGTAATACACGGTGTTGCTCAGCACCTTTTTCACATAGTCGCGCGTTTCCTCGAACGGGATGGTCTCGGCGTAGATCGCGCCTTCCAGCGGCCGGTCTCCGCGCCATTCGCGCGCCCGCCGCGGTCCGGCATTGTATGCCGCCGAAGCCAGCACCGGGCTGTCATCGAACTGGGAAAGTATCGATTTCATGTAGTAGGTGCCGAGCCGCAGGTTGGTGTCGAGCTGGTGGATCAGCGCGTTGCGATAACTTTTCAGGCCCAGCTTGTTCGCCACCCAGCGCGCCGTGGCCGGCATGATCTGCATCAGCCCCGCCGCGCCGACACCGGATTTTGCGCTGCTGACAAAACGGCTCTCCTGGCGCATCAGCCCGTACACCCACGCCTCCTCCAAACCATGCTCGCGGATGTGCTCCTGCAACAATTCGCGATAAGGCGCGAGATAGCGCAGGCTGAAATCATGCACACTGACGGTCTTGTCTGCCGCACCGATGGCGCGGTCATACATCTCGTTGCGCCGCGCGATCTCCGCCGCAGTGAGCAATTCGCGATCGTTGAAATTGCGTATCACCCAGCGCCATTCCTCCAATGCCTCGTTGCGCAAGCCCATCCGGTATAACGCCAGGGTGCGCTGTATACCGGGCAGTGCCAGCATCTCCGCAATGGCCTGGCTGTCCGGCTTGTATGTCGCCATTGCCTGGCTCAGCACCGGCTTGTCCGCCAATTCCCCGCCTGCCAACAGTCCGTAAAAATGATACTCGCTGCTCAGGGGCGCGAACAGCTTCCTCGCTTCGGCAGGTTGACCCAGTGCCTGCAGGGCGCGCGCTTCCCAGTATCTCCAGGCGGCTTCGTTCTGCTGCTGCTCGCTCATCGCGCTGATGCCCGCCAGCACCTCGGGCCAATCCTGCGCGCGCAGAGCCGCGCGCACCCGCCATGCGGATTGCTGCTCGTTGAGCGGAGTACTGCCCGCCGCCTTGTACCATTGCAGCGCGCGTCCATCCAGCTCGCGTGCCGCCTCATAGGCCAGCCGGCCGTAAAAATAACGCTGCTCGGGCGCCGGGAAATAGGCCGCGATCTTCATCCAGCGCGCGGCAGCCAGTTCCGGGGATTGTTTTGCCAGGCGCTGCAAGGCGAACAACACGACGGTACGCTGGCCTTCGCTCGCCAATTTCGGATTCCATTCCATCGGCGACACCGTGCCGACTCCATCCGCACTCGCGCAGGTGTCACACCCTGAGGCCGCGCGCAATCCATTATCGGTTGCGATCGCCGCAAGGTTGTCAGGCTTGCCCAGTCCGAGCTGCTCCAAAAGATCCCTCCATCCCGGCCACCCCTTTGGGGTTCCCGCTGCCGTGCCGGTTGCGGGGGAATCCCGCCCGGCTGCATTGCCGGACTGCTGCACCATCGGCGTGGTTTGCCCGTCACCGGCCGTTCTGACCTTCGCAAGTATCGAATCCACAGCCGCCGTGTCGATCCCGCCCAGGCGAAGGTCGGACTGGTGCAACTGGCTTTGGGCTGCGTCAACGCCGCTTTGCCGCACGGCAAGGAGAGTGGTAATGCTGAAAATTACGCAGGGATCCGGGCAAACGTGCGACCCGGGCGCTATTCCGATCTGCCTGCCCGGGACAACTGTAGCGGGCAGGCCGGGCGCGAGATTCAGGCAGCCGGTCGCAAAGCCGTCGCGCCAGCCTGTTGCCTCGGCGCGCGGCAGATTCCGCAAAGGATATTCGGTGGCTGTATAAAAATACTGCGCCGCACCGGACGAAGATCGCACGCTGGCCGAAACACCCGGAATTGTCCGGGCAGTCTCCTGAACGGGCTTGACCAGGGACTTGTTGTCATCCAATTTCAGTTTGTCCAGATAGCGAAGCGCGTCGGCCGCAGCACTGTCCAGATCCCCGGAAGAAACGGCCTGCTCACCGTCCAGTCGCGCGAAAAGTTGTTTGGCGAGCGACACGTTGCCCGTCTCCAGGGTCAGACGCAGGCGCTGGCCGATATCCTGTTCGGTGATGACACCCGCGGATATCGCCGCTTCAAACGGAACGCCGCAACTCTCCGGCTGCCCCTTGCCGCTGAACCACAATGCGCGTGCCTCGCGCAACGCGGACAGGTCATGATTGCGCAGGCGCGACTGCAGGGCATAGCAGATCAATTCGTTATCCTCCTTGAGCAGCAGGGGGTATTCCGCATCGAACAATTCCCACTGCTGCCTGCTGCCGAGCAGCCTGAGCCACTCGCCGCGCAACTGGTCGATCAGCGGCGTGTCCTGCGGACGGGAAAGGAATTTTTTTATCTCGCGCGCGTCGGCTTTGTCCAGGTCAAGGCGCAACCGGTAATAATTGATGTACACCTCGAGGGGAGTGTTGTTCAGGCGTTGCGCGAGCCGTTGCAGCTTGACCGGATCAGCGGCACGGAAGGCGTCGTTCGCCGCAAGAAAATCCGCATCCTGATCGGCCATCACGGGTAAGGCGACCAACAACAAAAAGTAAAGTATGAACCTCATTACCAACCGTCAATAAAACAACCGCGCTGAGCATAGCACACTGCACAAGTGCCGCCGGCTCAATGCAGAAGTGTTACCGGCCATAAACAAAAATCCCCATCGGTCACCCGATGGGGGATTCTTGCCACACGATCGATTGCCAACCATGCAAGGGTCGTTGCTATCCTTTCATACCCAATCCCTGGGCACCAAAAATTCCTCGTACAGCTTTGCTTCCGCCGTGCCCTGTTCCGGGTGCCAGTCATAACGCCATTTCACCAGCGGCGGCATGGACAGCAGGATGGACTCGGTGCGCCCGCCGGTTTGCAGGCCGAAGATCGTACCGCGATCGATCAGCAGATTGAATTCGACATAGCGGCCGCGCCGGTACAACTGGAAGTCGCGTTCGCGTTCGCCGTAGGATGTGTCCATGCGCCGCTCCAGGATGGGCACGTAAGCGGACAGGAAGTGGTCACCGACGCTCTGCTGGATGGCAAATGCGCTGTCGAAATCCGGTGCGCTCAGATCGTCGAAGAAGATGCCGCCGACACCGCGCGCTTCGTTGCGGTGCCCGATGAAGAAATATTCATCGCACCATTTTTTATACCTGGCATGCAGGTCCGCGCCGAACGGATCAAGCGCATTCTTGCAGGTCCGGTGGAAATGCACCGCATCTTCCGCAAAACCGTAATACGGTGTCATGTCCATGCTGCCGCCGAACCAGAACACCGGCTCGGCACCCTCCTTCATCGCCGCGAACATGCGCACGTTCATGTGCGCCGTGGGCGCATAGGGATTGCGCGGATGGAACACCAGCGACACGCCCAGCGCTTCCCAGCGGCGGCCGGCCAGTTCGGGACGAAGCGCAGTGGCGGAAAGCGGCAGGTTGTCGCCCTTCACATGTGAGAAAGCCACCCCGCCGCGCTCCAGCACGTTGCCTTCCTCGAGGATGCAGCTTCTGCCGGAGCCCGTCCTGAGCATAGTCGAAGGGCCTTCCGGATGGTCCCAGTCGTCGCGAATAAATTTCTTGCCGTCAACTTGTTCCAGACGTTCGACGATCAGCTCTTGCAGTTCAATCAGGTATTCCCTTACTGCGGCGGAATCGAAACTGCTCATGTTTTTCTCCAGTGTCGATTAACTGCGGATGATTTTACCATCCGCCCACGAGCTTATAGTCGAAGGACTTTTGCGTTTGCCCACACGCCCCGGCAACACCCACACCATGCGTCCGAAAGAACGCTGGCATTGCGCATAGGTCTTTGCGGGACGCTGTCCGCCAAGATTGGCGCTGGTGGAAACCAGGGCACTGTTTAAGCCGCGGCACAGTTGTGCGGCTTGCCGATGTGCGGTCAGCCGCACAGCCAAGGTGTCGTGCTTCCCGCGCAGCCAGCGTGGCGCAGACCGGCGCGCCGGCATCAAGTAGGTGATCGCCTGGGCACCCGCCACGCTGAGTTGCTGCTGCTGGGCTGGTGTGAGCGGTTGCAGATAGCGTGCCACCTGCCGGTAGCTCGCCGCGATGACGATCAGTCCTTTGTGTTGGGGGCGTCGCTTGAGTTTGAGCAGGCGCTGCACCGCAATGCGATTGTCCGGATCACAGCCCAGGCCGTAGCAGGATTCGGTGGGATAGGCGATCAGACCGCCGCGTTTAAGATGCGCTGCGATGCGGCGATACGATGCGCTGCGTCGAAACAATTATTTTCGGGCACTTGCGATCGCGCGATAACCGATGTCGCGGCGCATCTGGCATCCGTCGAAACGGATCTCGTCGGCGAGTTGATAAGCGCGGCGTTGCGCCATTTTGACGCTGTCGCCCAAGGCCGTGACGCACAGCACCCGACCGCCGTTGCTGACCACCTCGCCATCACGCAGTGCCGTGCCGGCATGGAACACATGGGTATCTTCATCTGCCCGTTTCGGCAGGCCGGTGATCACATCTCCCTTGCGCGGCGTATCCGGATAGTTCGCCGCTGCCAGCACCACGCCCAGTGCGGTGCGCCTGTCCCATTCCACTTCGACCGTGTCGAGCGTGCCGTTCACCGCGTGATCGGCCAGCGCCAGCAGATTGCTCCTCAGGCGCAGCATGATGGGCTGGGTCTCGGGATCGCCCATGCGGCAGTTGAATTCAAGCACCTTGACGCCGCCCTGAGCATCTATCATCAACCCGGCATACAGGAAACCGGTGTAGGTATTGCCTTCCTGTTCCATGCCGCGCACCACCGGCTGTATCACCTCGCGCAACACCCGCGCATGGATCTCCGGCGTCACGACCGGCGCGGGCGAATACGCGCCCATGCCGCCGGTGTTCGGGCCCTCGTCCGCGTCGCGCAGGCGCTTGTGGTCCTGCGAGGACGCGAGCGGCAGCACGTGCTCGCCGTCCACCATCACGATGAAGCTCGCTTCCTCGCCGTGCAGGAATTCCTCGACGACGACGGTGTCCCCCGCGGCGCCGAAGGCTCCCGCGAACATCGACTCCACGGTGGCGATCGCCTCGTCGTGCGACTGCGCGATCACGACGCCCTTGCCGGCCGCGAGTCCGTCCGCCTTCACGACGACCGGCAGCCGCTGCGAGCGTACGAACGCGGGCTCGAAGTTCGCGCGCGTGAACTTGCCGTATTTCGCGGTCGGAATGCCGTGGCGTGCGAGGAAGTCCTTCGTGTAGGCCTTCGAGCCCTCGAGCTGCGCGCCGTCGCGCGTCGGCCCGAAGCACGGCAGGCCGGCCG
>JBGSKJ010000100.1:0-7577 GCA_041741275.1 Gallionella sp. | reverse complement strand
ACAACCGAGCACATGCTGACATTGGAGAAATCACCGGAGCGTGTCAAAAAATACTTTCAGGATTCTCGCGTGAAATATGCCGCATGAAAACTTCAAACTTCAACTGGCCGGATCAATAAAAAGCCTTTAGTGCTGGAACGTCCGTTGTTTGTTTCGGATATGAGTTTCGGTGCGCTCTCCGAGGAGGCGAAGGTGGCATTGGCGATGGGTGCCGAGATGGCCGGTACCGGAATCTGCTCCGGTGAGGGTGGCATGCTGGAGGATGAACAGGCTGCTAATTCCCGCTACCTGTATGAGCTGGCCTCAGCCCGGTTCGGCTACGCCATGGATAAGATTCAAAAATGCCAAGCCTTCCATTTTAAATGCGGCCAGGGCGCAAAGACTGGCACCGGAGGGCACCTGCCCGGTAGCAAGGTCAATGGTAAAATCGCCGAGGTACGGGGGTTGCAAGTAGGCGAACCGGCTATTTCGCCGTCCCGTTTTCCCGATTGGGATAATCTGGATTTTTACCGCCGCTTTGCCGGAGAGGTACGGGAAGCGACCGGTGGCATCCCAATCGGTGTGAAACTTTCCGCGCAACATATAGAACGTGATATCGAGGCTGCGCTGCAAATCGGCGTGGACTACATCATTCTCGATGGTCGCGGTGGTGGAACCGGCGCCGCGCCATTGATTTTCCGTGACAACATCTCAGTGCCCACCATCGCAGCTTTGGCGCGCGCCCGCCGATATCTGGATAAAGCGGGGCGCAACGATGTGTCGCTGGTGATCACAGGTGGGTTGCGTCTGCCTGCTGATTTCTTCAAGGCACTGGCCCTGGGCGCTGACGCCATTGCGGTATCCAACTCGGCGCTTCAAGCTATCGGATGTTTGGGCATGCGCGCTTGCCATACCAACAACTGCCCGGTGGGCATCGCCACCCAGCAACCCGAACTGCGTCGACGGTTGAACATTGAAAAAGGCGCCAAGCAGTTAAATAACTTCTTCCGCGCCTCCACCGAATTGATGCAGGTGATGGCGCGGGCCTGTGGTCACGATCATTTGAACAAATTCTGTATTGATGACCTGACCACATGGGATCGGGAAATGGCTCATCTGACCGGTATCGCCTATGGTGGTGTTTTGCTGGACTGACTTTATCGTTGATCAATTTTTTTGGAGCTGGCGTATTTGCAGGCACACCGCAGACTTCCAGACAATAACCGGGAGGTATTCCATGACTGATAAAAACCAGGTTTTGGTTTGGCATAAAGTTCTTTCGAAAGATGATTTGAAAGAAGGTAATTGTTGTTGGTTCTGTTTGGCATCGCGCCGAGTCTTGAATCGGAGCCGGGCTACCGATGATTGACGCCATCGTGTCCAGACTGACGCCACTACTGATTTTTCCCACCCAGTCTCTGATGATTGTGCTGTTTGCAGTGTTTCTGTCCGGTTGTGCAACGAGGACATGGAATAAGCCACTACTGTCCGACAGCCAAGACGGCTACGTATTCACCAACCACCTGCCGAAGCACAATTCCAAGGAACTATTCGTTGTCCTCGCGTTTTCCGGCGGTGGTACACGATCGGCGGCCTTCTCCTATGGCCTGCTCGAAAAACTGCGTGATACTCAGGTGACTATTGATGGTGATACCCACAATTTGCTGAAAGAAGTGGACGTCATCAGTGCTGTCTCCGGGGGTAGCTACACCGCTGCATACTACGGACTTTTCGGAGAGCGAATCTTTAGCGACTTCGAGCCGGTTTTTCTGCGCAGAGACATCGAAGGGGAGCTTACCGCACTTCTGTACAACCCCAGAAATCTTTTTTCGCTGGCCAGCGCCGAATACAACCGGGGCGACTTGGTGGCGAACTGGCTGGACAACCATGTCTTTGAGAATAAAACCTTCGTGGATATGGCGAAAGGTGAGCTGCCTTACGTAATTCTTAACGCGAGCGACTTGAATACGGGAATGACGTTTTCCTTCATTCAGCAACAATTCGATTTTCTCTGCTCTGACCTAAGTGACTACCCCGTATCTCATGCGGTGATGGCATCCTCGGCAGTCCCGCTGCTGTTTGGCCCTGTCACGCTCGCAAATTATGCCGGCAGTTGTTACCAGGAAGAACGCTTGAGAAACGCCTGGGTCAAGCAATCACTACAGTCTGACAGTATTCTCGACCGGCGTTACCAAGTGGCCCGAGCTTTGGCGCGCTATCAAGATCCGAAGCGTCTGCCACTGATCCGGCTCGTCGACGGGGGCGTTACGGATAACCTTGGTGTTCGCGGTTCTATTATCAGCCCGGTTGCTCATTACGGAAACGTCCTGGAAATGAAGGGTGCCTTCGATGCGGATGATTTGAAAAAGATCAAGCGGGTACTGGTTATCGTTGTAAATGCGCAGACGTACGTTGATTACATGTGGTCTAGAGAGGGAGAGGATCCCGGCATTTTTGACACTCTTGACTCGTCGTTCAGTGCGGCTAACGGCATACTCAACACCGAAACCGTGAGCTTGGCAAAAAGTGCGTTCGATAATTGGGGTGGCTATCTAAATTCAAGGCGCGAGTTTCAGGCTCCGAAAGTGAAGATCCATTTTGTTACACTGACTTTCAGTCAGATAGCTGATTTGACGGAGAATGAGTATTTCAACGCCATACCGACAAGTCTGGTTTTGCCGGATAAAGACATTGACGCCGTTCGCGCCTTGGCTGGGCGCTTGTTGGACGAGTCGCAAGTGTTCCAGGGATTCTTGAACAGCGTGGACAATTAAGTTTTTTACTATCGAAAAGGATTACTACCATGCCACTACAAATTTCCTCACTAAAACTCTCAGAGTGGAATCCCACGCGGGATACACTTCACCAATATGCAGGAATCATCGGCAAGATTCGCAGTCAATACATGCCGAAATCCAAGCACTGGTGGCACATTACCCTTCATGTAACGGCGCGTGGTTTAACCACGACGCCCTTTCCGGTAGATGGGCAGAATCTGGAATTTACCCTGGATCTGGTGGCCCACCGCATTGAGATCGACAGCAGTACCGGTTGGAGCGCGGCCTTGCCGCTGGTCGAGCAAAGCGCATCAGGGCTCTGTCGCTGGATAGTTGCCACGCTATCGAGCGCTGGGATCATTTTGGAGACAGGTTTGCTTGATACTTACGGCAATGAAGAGACGCTGCCATACGATGTTCGGGCTATCGGTCACTTTCGTCTGTCGATCAACTGGATAGACAGCGTATTCAATACTTTCAAAGGAGGATTGCGCGAAGAAACCAGTCCGGTACACATATTTCCGCATCATTTTGACTTGGCCATGAATTGGTTTTCCGGGAGCCTGGTGCCGGGCGTAGACCCTGCAGACGACGAGAATGCAGACGAACAGATGAACTTTGGTTTTGTTACCGGAGACAGCTCGGTTCCGGATGCCTATTTTTACGCTACTGCCTACCCTGCCCCGGAAGGCTGGACGGATCTGGTACTGCCCAAAGGGGCTTATTGGCACACTGAGGGCTGGTCGGGGGCGATACTGCCCTACGCGGCGTTGCTTGAATTGGATGATCCACAAGGGTTTTTGCTAAATTTTCTACAGACAGTCCAGAAGCATGGAGCAAAACTGATGATCTAATATTATCCACACGCATATGTAAGAAATGCCGCTTATGCGTCGACTAACGTGGTGACACCATTCAGCGGATAGCGGAGAGCATTATGGAAGAATTTCAGGGCATGTTTTTTTGGGCTTCTTGATCGCCTTCGGCGTGGCCATGTATGTGATCTCGCCCAAGACAAAAGATGAAGGCGGATTTTTCAAAGGACATGACGCGCTGGGCAGACCCGCTTCCGAGTGGTCCCTGATGCAACGATTAACTATGTGTGGGACAACCGCTATCCGGTCGGGGGCTCGCAAGCAGAATGCTTACACCGACCGCCCGCGCATGGTCGTGGCAGAGACCGGTGCGGCGAATGCCGGAAAATGGGTCGTCGCGCGCCATGATGTGCTACAGGATGTGATCGCCGAGTTCGGTTCCGAACAAGCGCACATGATCCAGCTTTCTATCGCGTCGGACACCGACGATACAGGAGAGCGAGCACATGCCGGATTCGCTGATTTTCATTTTGTGGACAGAAACACCCCTTGTTTCACCAATTCACTCGATCGAGAAAGAACCGCCAAAGCTGAGCATCAACAGCGGTTTAAAGTTTTTAAGAGTAGCCCCGTGCGAGCCGGGTGAATCCCGCTCCAGCCATCTACGCTTGGGGGATTGCGTCTCGGTGCGTGGCTTAACAAGGAGAAACGATCGTGATTAGCACAGAGTTTATGGACGCCGCGTGGCGCGAGCTGGAGAAATCGGTCATTCACTACCGCGGCGAGCCTGTGGGAACGGTAGCAGCACGTGATCCGGGCAGGGGTGACCTCAATTACGATCAGTGCTTCACACGCGATTTCGCAGTCTCCGCGCTAGCGTTTTTGATGCGCGGCGAAACGGACATGGTTCGTAATTTCCTGACGGTGCTGGTCGAGCTGCAGAGCAGAGAAAAGCACATGAACTGTTTTAAGGCCGGGCGAGGGCTGATGCCTGCCAGCTTTGCCGTGAAGAAGAGCGATAAGGAAGAGGAACTGGTTCCAGATTTTGGAGAACATGCTATCGCACGGGTGGCTCCAGTGGATTCCGGTTTTTGGTGGCTTATTTTGCTACGTGCCTACGTGCAGGCAAGTGGCGATGTTAACCTCGCCAGACAGGCTGAATTCCAACAGGCGATAAAACTTATTGTTGAGCTAACCCTGACGTCTCGCTTCGATATGTACCCAACCATGCTCGTTCCCGACGGTGGATATATGATCGATCGACGCATGGGTGTCTACGGTTATCCCTTCGATATACAGGCCTTGTTTTTTACCGCGTTATCCGCTGCGCAGGAATTGCTCATCGGAGATGACGAGTACCACGCGGCGGTCACGGATCGGCTGGAGCATCTTGCCTATCATGTCCGGCGTTATTACTGGCTGGACATGCGTCGCTTGAATGACATTTACCGGTACAAGGTGGAAGAATACGGTAAGCGTATTGTTAACGAGTTCAATATCTATCCGGAAACCATCCCGCCCGCGCTGATGGACTGGATGCCATCTAAAGGCGGCTACTTTGCCGGCAATCTGGGGCCGGCACGCATGGATTTCCGGTATTTCGCCCAGGGCAACCTGTTGGCGGTGGTATCGTCACTGGCAACGGAGGCGCAAGCAAATGGCATCATGGATCTGATAACGCAGCGTTGGGATGACCTGGTCGGCCAAATGCCGCTGAAGCTCTGTTTCCCGGCGCTGGAGGGTCGGGATTGGGAGATCGTCACTGGGCGCGATCCGAAGAATAGTCCGTGGTCGTACCATAACGGTGGTAGTTGGCCGTTCCTTCTGTGGTTGTTGGCAGCTGCAGCGCAGAAGACCGGCAGGGCGGAATTGGCGTCGCGTGCGCTCGAAATGGCCGCCGACAGGCTCGCGGTTGAAGACTGGGCCGAGTACTTCGATGGTCGGGACGGTCGTCTGGTAGGAAAAGAGGCAAGACGATTCCAGAGCTGGTCAATGGCGGGATTTTTGACGGCGCAGCAGCTACTCGCAGACCCGACCCATCTGAGTCTCCTGCATTTCGATGAGAAAGCCCCGCAGGCTTGTGGATGGCAAACTGAAGACGATGACGGATACTAAGTCAGGAAGATAATATCCACTTGTAAATTATTTATTGAGTCGAACAATGTCTCGGCTATAACGACATTACTCAAGACGTAATATTTTTTCCGTTCACCAGGCTGTCTATTATCGGGCAGCCGCAGCCTTTTTTCCCTCTACGGCAAGAGGAAATAAGTTTTGTCAGTGCCGATTCGATGGCCTGCAAATCAGCGAGTTTCTGTTCTACCATCTCAAGTTTTTTCTCGGCCAGTGTCTGCGTTTCCGCACAGTGTTCGCCTTCTGCCAATTGGAGCAGCAAGGCGACCTCCGTCAGTGAAAATCCGAGTACCTGTGCACGCTTGATGAACAGCAGGCAGTTCAGTTCCTTCTCACCATAGCGTCGAATCGAACCGTGGAGGCGTTTCGGTGTGGGCAGCAATTTTTCGCGCTGGTAATAACGGATGGTTTCTACATTGACACCGCCGGCAGCTGCAAATTGCCCTATGGTCATGCCTGTTTCTGAATTCTGCATCGGTAATTTGGCAGCACTTACTTTGCTCGTTTTAGCGAAACTCACCCTGCTCGTTTTCATAAGGCTTGACTCCGTAGTTGACTACGGGTTTAAGGTTAGCACATCTTTGGGAAAGGAGAATCACATGTCTGGAACGAAAGCCGGCCGCGGTGCGCTCTTCACCGGCGGCTTGGCTGCCATCCTTGCCTCGACCTGCTGCCTTGGGCCGCTGGTGTTGATCACACTGGGCTTCAGCGGTGCATGGATCGGCAACCTGACAGTTCTGGAGCCTTACCGGCCGATTTTTCTCGGCGCAGCTCTGATTGCATTGTTCTTCGCCTGGCGACGTATCTATCGGACAGAGGTTGAATGCAAGCCGGGTGAAGTTTGCGCATTGCCGCAGACCAGAAGCGCCTACAAAATAATTTTTTGGGTCGTTGCGCTGCTGGTACTCGTCGCGCTGATCTTCCCTTACCTTGCACCACTTTTCTACTAAAGGAATGACAACATGAACAGATACACGAAGACAAACCTTAAAACAGTGGCTCACAAACGCAACAAAACTCTTGCCATCATCCTCATTGCAATGATAACCACGCTAACGGTCACCCCGGTCTTTGCGGCCAGCAAGACGACAACGTTAGCAGTATCCAACATGACCTGCTCGGCATGTCCGATCACCGTCAGAAAGGCACTTTTCGGCGTACGTGGCGTCGAGAAAGTGGCCATCAATCTCGACAGGAAAGAAGCTGCCGTAACCTTCGACGATGCCCAGACTAACGTAAATGCACTCACCAAAGCGACTGAAGACGCGGGTTATCCATCACAAGCCGTGGAAATGCGTAAATGAAAACCTCCACCTTGCTGAAGACCGGCACGATCGGCGTGATCATCTCCGCCTTGTGCTGTTTCACGCCCGTGCTGGTGCTTATTTTCGGCGCAGTCGGCCTGGCTGCCTGGGTGGGTTATCTTGATTACGTGCTGATGCCCGCCCTGCTGTTCTTTGTTGGTTTGATTATTTATGCCGTCACTCGCAAACCAAAGGCATCATGCGCCGAGGATGCCAACTGTCCAACCTCGAAAGGTTGGTAAACATGAATAACACTACCCTGCGCATTACCGGTATGACTTGCGAGCATTGCGCGCGAACCATAGAGAACGTCTTGTCCGGCTTGCCCGGAATCGTCTCTGCCTCTGTTTCATATGGCGATGGACTTGCCAGCATAGCGGCGCAAAGCGAGATCAATACCGATACTCTGGTGCGTGCGGTCAAAGCCAGTGGTTACAAAGCCGAGTTCATGGGCGCGGACAACGCGGCGGAAGGCAAAGCAGCCGAGGCCAAGCTGCACATCGTCGTCATCGGCAGCGGCGGCGCGGCGATGGCGTGCGCGTTGAAGTCGGTCGAGCGCGGCGCGCGGG
>JBGSKJ010000099.1:0-13755 GCA_041741275.1 Gallionella sp. | reverse complement strand
ACTTTGCTACAGATATTATCCGTCTCGGTTTTCGAGAAAACCCATATTTCATGCGCCTTGCAGCCAGACACTTCCGCAATCATTATGCCGCTGTCGTGCAACCAAATGATTTTGTTTGATTTTTAACCGGACACTAGTGACTGTATAAAAAACTTTTATAAAATGGTTAACCACAACTTACAGGGGTAAGTATGCAGAACAGAATGCCGAACTTTACATTTCATTATTCAGACAATTCAAACAAATATGCTGCGCATATTGAGAGGGATGGGCAAACAATTCACAAGATAGAAAACCTAGATGTGTTTTATAAGGGATTGGGCTACACACCCGAATTAAGTAAGGCTAAAGTACTACCGGACGAGTTTATATGGGATGAATATACTCAAGGCAATCCGTCCCCTTTTGCGAATTGCTTACCAATGCACATTGTTGAATACCTGGCAATGAACTCCATTGCATTTATAGGTGAATATGGCAACCGGTATCAAGATTGGTTTGATGTTCATGTTGCGGCTGTAACAGAGAAAAACGTTTTATGTGTTACTTGCAGAATGAAATCATTTTGCCAAATAGGAAAGTCAATCTAAAAAAATACTGCACACTTGAGCGCATGGTTGGGTAGCGTCACTAACGACCGCTCTTGAGAAGTTCGACCGGCTGAAGTGTCGTTAGTCGCTAGTCGTGAACGTCAGCAAAGGGTGGGCACATCGTGCCCACCTTTTTTGTTCTTCACTTTTCATCCCCTGAGCAACGCAGGGTACCCCGCAGGGGCGGGAAACCGGGGCCGCCTTCTTTTTGGTTACTTTTTGGTTCCGACATAACCTGAAGGTTAGTCTCCGCCGAAACTACGTTGTCTTTGGCGAAGCAAGAAAAAGTGACTAGCTGCCGGGCTACCCCCGGCGAAGTTGGTTTGTTGTCATTCATGCTTCGACAGGCTCAGCACGAACGGCCATATATATTTCGTGCCATCTCAATAGCCACCGGGCTACCACCAGCAACCATTGTGGGTAGAATACCCCCTATGCCTACCCTAAAAATCGCCACCTACAACATCCACAAAGGCTTCTCCCATTTCAACCGCCGCGTGGTGCTGCACGAATTGCGCGACCGGCTGCGCGAGCTGGATGCCGACATCGTGTTCCTGCAGGAAGCGCAGGGCGAGCATACGCATCATGGCGAGCGTTACCAAAACTATCCGGATGGCGCGCAGCACGAATTCATCGCGGAGGGTGTGTGGCCGCATTGCGCCTATGGCAAGAATTCGGTGTATGAGGCGGGGCATCACGGCAACGCGATACTCAGCCGCTTCCCGATCCTGCAAACCCTGAACATGGATGTTTCCGCGCATCGCTTTGAAAGCCGCGGATTGCTGCATTGCGAGATCGAACTGGCAGACCGGCAGCATGTGCATTGCCTGTGTGTCCACTTTGGCCTGTTCGCCAAAGGCAGGCTTGCACAGAAGCGCATGCTGATCGAGTATGTCCAGAGCAGCATTCCTGCGGGCATGCCGCTCATCATTGCCGGGGATTTCAATGATTGGCGCAATCAGATGAGCCGTGTTCTGGAAAGTGAGCTGGATGTGCATGATGTGTTCCATCTTCATGGCGGCAGTCCCGCACGCAGTTTTCCGGCACGCCTCCCGATGTTGCGCATGGACCGCATCTACGTGCGCGGCTTCAGCGTTGTTCACAGCGATGTGCATGTCGGCGGGGAATGGCAGCGCCTGTCGGATCATGCCGCGCTTTCGACCAGGTTGAGGCGGAATGACCCGGTTGAAACGGCATGAGCGTCACCCATCAAATCTCCGGTAACCAGCTCACTTTGCTGCAAAGCGGAACGGAGTTCTTCCCGCGGCTGTGTGCGGAGATCGATGCTGCGCAGCATTCGATCTATCTGGAAACCTACATCTTTGCTGCGGATGCAACCGGGCGCATGGTTTCCGATGCGTTGCAGCGCGCCGCTGCGCGCGGTGTGGCGGTGCGCGTGCTGCTGGACGGATACGGCTCGGCAGAGTTGCCGCAGCATTGGGTGGATGAGTTGCGCGCGGCGGATGTCGAGGTGAGATGGTTCAGGCGCGAGATATCCCCGTTCACCCTGCGCCGGAACCGGCACCGCAGGTTGCGGCGCATGCATCGCAAGATGGCGGTGATGGATGGCGAAGTGGCTTTCGTCGGGGGCATCAACATCATTGACGATATTCACGGGAATTCCGGTCTGTCCGCACCGCAACTGGATTATGCGGTGCGTATGCAAGGTTCGGTTGCCGGCGAGATTCACGCGGCCATGCGCCGCTTGTGGAGCGTGGTGTCGTGGGCCAACTTGAGCCGGCGCGGAAAAGAAATAAAGTTGCTGGTCACCGGCGACCAAGGGCCGCCAACTTCGACAGACATCACTATCATGCTGCGCGACAACGTGCGCCATCGCCGCGATATCGAACGGGCATACCTGGAGGCCATCGATGCCGCGCGGCGCGAGATCATCATCGCCAACGCTTACTTCCTGCCCGGACGCGTTTTCCGCCTGGCCATGATCCAGGCCGCCAGCCGAGGAGTGCGGGTGGTGCTGTTGTTGCAAGGCAGGGTGGAATTCTGGATCCAGCATTACGCGACACACGCACTTTATGACGAATTGCTGGGTGCCGGTGTCGAGATCTACGAGTATCAGCCCAGTTATCTGCACGCCAAGGTGGCGGTGGTTGATGGATCATGGGCAACCGTGGGCTCCTCCAATATCGATCCGTTCAGCTTGCTGCTGGCGCGCGAAGCCAATCTGGCGGTGCAGCATGCAGGCTTTGCCGGAGAACTGCGCGCGAGTCTGTTTGCGGCCATCGCCCAGGATGCGGTTCGTGTCGGGGATCAATATGACCTGAAGCGCAACTGGCTGGACAGACTGTTTGCGCGATTGATTTATGGGATGGTGCGCATGCTGATCGGATTGCTGGGTTATGGCAGACCGATCTGATTTGCCGCGGCGCTGGTTTATAATCCGCGCATGACCGGGATACGCACGCGATGAAGCAAATAAGGGACTACGCCGCCCGCCTGACGCTGGGCAGGCTGCTGATATGGCTGGCGGTCCTCACCCTGACGGCGGCATTCATTATCGTTCTTATGCTGTCCACAGCAGTGCGTGACCGTGCCGTGCACGAGCTCGCACACCGGGATGCGCAACAAACCTCGCGGCTGATCTTCCAGTCACTGTATTCGGTGATGCGCAAGGGCTGGAGCAAGCAGGAGATAGTCGAGACCATAGGCAGGCTGAACGAGAGCTTTCCGGATCTGAAGATAAATGTCTACCGCGGCGAAATTGTGGAACGCCAGTTCGGTGCGATGGCGGGTGAGCGGGCCGTCATAGAACACGATCCCGCATTGCGCCAGGCACTCAGCAGCGGCCAGGAAGCGCTGATCTTCCTGAATGATGACACTACCCGGTATCTCTATCCGGTGCTGGCGAAGCTGGAGTGCCTGGAGTGCCACACGCAATCGCATCAGGGCGCGGTGCACGGGGTGATCGATATCAGCTATCCGGTCAAGAACCTGAAGACATCTTTCGGCGCGGTCATCAACACCGTCGTTGCCTATACGCTGGCCGCGATGGGCGCGGTATTCATCATCCTTTATTTTCTGCTGCGCTATCTGATCGCTTTGCCCATAGCCAGGCTGGTCAATGTCATGCGCAACGTGACGCTGGATATGAATCTAAGCCACCGGGTCAGCGGCTCCGCCTGGTCGCTGGAGTTAAAGCAACTGACCGGGTATTTCAACCATCTGCTGGTGACGATACAGGATTACAGCGCCAGGCTGGAGGAGCTGTCGATACGCGATCCGCTGACCGGCTTGTACAACCGCCGCAAGTTCCATGAATTCATGCAGAATGAAATCATCCGCGCGACGCGTCACGGACGCGGATTTTCGGTGATCATGGTCGACCTGGACGACTTCAAATATATCAACGACACCTTTGGCCATCCGATCGGCGACATGGCACTCAGGGAGATCGCCATGCTGCTCGGCGTCGAGTTGCGCAGTGCGGATGTGCTGGCGCGTCTGGGCGGCGACGAGTTCGCCATCATTCTCCCTGAAACAGAGGTGGGCAGGGGTTTTCAGGTCGCCAATAAGCTGCATAAGGCGCTTGCCGACAAGGTGTTCGAATTGCCGGTGGGCAAGACAATGATCACCGCCAGTTTCAGCATGGTGAGTTTCCCGGAAGACGGCAAGACCGAGGATCAGATTTGTGCGGCTATGGATGTGGTGTTGTACCAGGCCAAGTCGCAGGGCAAGAACCGGGTGATGACCGCCGAATCCGGCGGGGACCGCAGCATGATGATGATCTTCAAGCAGGGCGATTTCCTGCGCAACGCCCTGCGTGAAGACCGCATCGAGGCGTTCCTGCAGCCTATCGTCAATGTGCACAGCGGTAAAGTAATGGCCTACGAGGTGCTGGGCCGTATCCGCGATGGCGAGAAGGTGGTTTCGGCCCAGGAGTTCGCCGATGTTGCCGAAGAACTGGGCATGGCGCATGAACTGGATCGCGAGGTGTTCCGCAAGGGATTGGCGCATCATGCGGTGATCGAAAAACGGCACCCCCGGATCAAATTGTTCTTCAACCTGTTCCCGAGCAGCTTTTTGGATCTCGAGTGGATACGCGGCATTCCCGATCTGGTGCGGGGCGAGGGTGTCCCGTGCGAATGCATCGTGCTGGAGATCACCGAGCGCGAAGCCTTGCCCAACCTGACCCAGGTGGGGACGGTGATCGAAGAGTTGCGCGCCCGCAAAATCTCTGTCGCGCTCGACGATTTCGGCAGCGGCTTTTCGTCATTCATGTACCTGAAGTACCTGATAGTCGACTTCGTGAAGATCGAGGGCAGTTTCATACGCCAGATCGCCACTGACCCGCGTGATCGCATCATGGTCGAGCACATCAATGACATGGCGCATCAATTCGGTCTCAAAACGGTGGCCGAATTCGTCGAGGATGAGGCGACTGCAAAGATTCTCGCCGAGATCGGGGTGGACTATGCGCAAGGCTATTACTACGGCCGTGCCGCGCTGCCGGATTGAGGTACCGGATTCCCCTGACTCCTCAATCCCGCATCCTGGTTCGCGGCTATAATCGCGCCCTGATATTTTGACTGCCCGATATGCGTCCTTCTTCAACTCCCCTGCCCGATAAAGGCTCGCGTGGCGATTGGAAAACCATCCGATCCCTGGTGCCTTACCTGCTGGAATTCAAGGGCCGCGTGATCCTGGCGATGAGCTTGCTGGTGCTGTCCAAGCTCGCCAACGTCGCGGTTCCGCTAACATTGAAGCAGATCATCGATGCGCTGGACAAGACAAATGCGGTGCTGATGGTGCCGGTTTTCCTGGTTATAGGCTACGGCCTGCTGCGTTTGTTCAGCACGCTGTTCGGCGAATTGCGCGATGCGGTGTTCGCCAAGGTGACACAGCGCGCCATCCGGCGTGTCGCATTGAAGGTGTTCGAGCACCTGCACAGCCTGAGCCTGCGCTTTCATCTGGACAGGCAGACCGGCGGCGTGTCGCGGGACATCGAGCGCGGTACCCGCGGGATCGGATTCCTGCTTAATTTCACGCTGTTCAACATCTTGCCCACGCTGCTGGAGATCGCGCTGGTCGCCGCGATCCTGTTCAGCAAATACAATGTGTGGTTCGCCGTGATCACGTTCGTCACCCTGGTGATCTATATCGCCTCAACGTTGTTCATCACCGAGTGGCGCATGGTGGTGCGGCGCACCATGAACGATCTGGATTCCAAGGCCAATACCCGCGCCATCGACAGCCTGCTGAATTATGAAACGGTGAAATACTTCGGCAACGAGAGATACGAAGCACAGCGCTACGACCACAATATGCAGCACTGGGAAACCGCTGCGGTGCGCAACCAGACATCGCTGGCGCTGCTGAATTCCGTGCAGAGCATCATCGTTGCGCTCGGCATCACCGCGCTGATGCTGCTGGCCGCCGATGAGGTGGTGCAGGGCAAAATGACGATCGGTGATCTGGTGCTGGTGAATGTGTTCATGATCCAGTTGTATATGCCGCTGCATTTTCTCGGCTTCGTGTATCGCGAGATCCGTCACTCGCTGGCCGACATGGAGAAGATGTTCGGCCTGTTGCACGAGCACCGCGAGATCGCGGACGCGCCGGATGCGGCAGTCCTGCAGGCGGGCAGCGCGGCGGTGCACTTCGACAATGTCTGCTTTGCTTATGCGCCGGACCGGGAGATCCTGTTCGATGTGAGCTTTGACATCCCGGCAGGACATACGGTGGCGGTGGTGGGCGCAAGCGGAGCGGGTAAGTCCACCTTGTCGCGCCTGCTGTTCCGCTTCTATGATGTGCAGCAGGGGGGGATCCTGATCAATGGGCAGGATATCCGCGCGGTGACGCAAAGCAGTCTGCGCGCGGCGATCGGCATCGTGCCGCAGGATACCGTGCTGTTCAACGACACGATCTATTACAACATCGCCTATGGCCGCCCCGAGGCGAGCCGCGAAGAAGTGATCGCCGCGGCGCAGTCGGCCCACATCCATGCCTTCATCGAGTCGTTGCCGCAGGGCTATGACAGCACGGTGGGCGAGCGCGGTCTGAAGCTGTCCGGCGGGGAGAAGCAGCGCGTGGCAATCGCGCGCGCGATCCTGAAGAATCCGGCGATACTGATCTTCGATGAAGCGACTTCCGCGCTCGATTCAAAATCGGAAAAGGCGATCCAGGCCGAATTGCGTGCCATCGCGCAAAACCGGACCACGCTGATCATCGCGCACCGCTTGTCCACCGTGGTGGAAGCCGACCAGATACTGGTCATGGACCGGGGGCGCATCGTTGAGCGCGGTTCGCATCGCGAATTGCTCACCCAGAACAAACTTTACGCGCAAATGTGGAATCTTCAGAAACAAGAGGAACAGGCTCAGCCTGATGATTGATTTATATTGGATTTAGGGTATGCTTCCCATCTGCAAGGCACTGTGGTGAGAGACTGGTAATGAAAAAAAGATTAGGGATGTCCATGTTGATAGGCTGCACGCTGGCAGCCCAGCTTGCCCACGCCGAAACTGGCCGCAATCATCCCGGGCTGGACAAGGCGGTCAGAGCTTCGGTGCTGCGCCATGTTTCGACACCCAATCTGCGTTCCAATATCGCCCTGATCTTCGACGAGCAATCCCAGCTGCCGCTGTACAACAAGAATTCCCGGACAGTTGCGCCGATCGCCTCCATTTCCAAGCTGATGACCGCGATGGTGGTGCTTGATGCGATGCTGCCGCTGGACGAGGAAGTGAGTGTCGAAGCTACCGATCTTGACCGGCTCAAGGGAACCCGTTCACGGTTGCAGGTCGGCATGACTTTCACCCGCAACGAGTTGCTCAAACTTGCGCTGATGGCATCGGAGAACCGTGCCGCATCCGCTCTGGCGCGCAGCTACCCGGGCGGCAAGCCGGCACTGGTGGCCGCGATGAATGCCAAGGCGAGTGAACTGGGTATGCAGGACACCCGATTCCTCGATCCGACCGGATTGAACCGCGGCAACGTTTCCACCGCGCAGGATCTGGTCAAGATGGTATCCGCCGCGCGCAACTATCCCCTGATCCATCGCTATACCACTTCCGCATCCCACTCTGTGGACGGCCTGGGGGGGCGCGAGATGCGTTTCTCCAACACCAACCCGCTGGTCAGGAACGTTTCGTGGGATATCGGCCTGAGCAAGACCGGCTACATCAGCGAAGCGGGACTGTGCCTGGTGATGGAGGCCAGGATCAACCAGCGACCGGTGATCATCGTGCTGCTCGATTCCTGGGGGAAGCGAACCCGTGTCGGCGATGCCAACCGCATCAAGAAGTGGATCGAGAGTGCCAATGCACGCGAGCACGGCACGCGGCGCGGATAATCCGGGCAAGCGACAAGGGGGCTGATGCCCCCTTAGTTTTTTATCCGGGACCGGCCGGCGCTGCCGTTATAAAGAGGGCGGGTATGCTTGTCGAATTGTTTCTGCTGGTGCTGCTCATCGGCATCGTCGTGCTGGTCATCCGCGGAGGCAAGCCCGCGGTGCAGGATAGTCCCCTCGTCATCCACAGCCCCGGTAACTACCATATCACCCTTGCGCCGCAACTCGATCATGCGCAAACCCTGATCGGGCTGATCGCCGCGAAATTCAGCCAATCGCATCAGCCGCAGGGCGATATCCCCACCCGGTTTTTTGAAGTGCGCGACCACAATGTGCTTTCCGGGGAGGGAAGTTTTTATTTGCTGGCCGCCACCTACCGCGGCGGGCTGTTGTACTTTCAGGCGATCGATCCGCAACCCCTGCTGAGAGATTCCGACAGCCATCTGAAACAGGTGCGGGAGTTTTCCGAAGCAGTGCTCGCGCTGCATCCGCTCGGGCATCCGGCCGGCGGAGAAGCCGAAAGACTGCGCGGTGCGGTCGAAATGGCTGCGCAGCAATTGAAGATAACCGTAAAATTGTTGCCGGATACCGGTTTGTGAGCAGTAGCTCGAAAGAGATCCCATGTTGAACAAGTTCAGCAAGTTGAAGGTGCTAATGGTGGAGGACAGCAAGGTCGCCATCAAGGCCGTCACCGGATATCTCCAGGATATGGGCGTACAACCGTTGATCGCGGAAACCGGCAATGACGCGATCGAACTGTACCTGAGAGAGCGTCCCGACATCATCCTGCTCGACATCATCCTGCCGGATATCACCGGCTACGAAGTGGCGAAACAGATGCGCAAGCTGCAGGGCAAGGATGACTGGACAGCCATCATCTTCCTGAGTGGGATGTCCAAGGACGATGACCTGGCGCGCGGCATCCAGGCGGGAGGGGATGACTATCTGATCAAGCCGGTCGGGAGGGTGGTCCTGCAGGCCAAGGTGTCCGCCATGTACCGTCTGGTGCGGATGCAGCGGGCGCTGGTCCAGTTGACCGAACAGTTGAACCGGGCCAACGAACAGTTGAATCATGCCAACCAGGAATTGCACCAGATCTCGATGACCGATGGCCTGACCGGCATTGCCAATCGCCGTGTGTTCGATGAGTCGCTGCTGCGCGAGTGGCGGCGCTGCGCGCGGATCGGCAAGCCGCTTTCCATCGTGATGCTGGACGTGGATTACTTCAAGAAATATAACGACAGATATGGCCATCAGGCCGGTGATGAATGTCTCAAGGCGGCAGCCAGAGAGATCGCCAACGCGGTCCCGCGCGCCAGTGACCTGGCGGCACGTTACGGCGGTGAGGAATTCGTGTTGATACTCGGCGAGACGGATGGGGACGGCGCCCGCCGGGTGGCGGACCGCATCCGCGGGCAGTTGGCCGGACTGATGGTGGTGAATGAAGATTCACCGCACCGTTATGTCACGGTGAGTAGCGGCATTTCCACGGTGGTGCCGAGCGACGACCGGCTGGTCGAAAAATTGGTCAAGTCTGCCGATAACGCCCTGTATCTCGCCAAGAAGGAGGGGCGGGATACAGTCGCCTACCTGGATTATGGGCAGGGCGATTAGCTGATCCCGGACCCTGTGCGGGCCAGAACAAGGACGCAGACCGCATTTGCATGTGGCGGAACTGTCGGGAAGCGCACGGTTTTTTTGCCCCGGTGCAGGGCTCGCCCAATATGCTTCCGGATTTGCCGGGGGCCATTCAACCATGGCTACAAAACAGATCATCTACATACCGGGAAAGAACCCCAAGCCCGAGCCGGAACTGCATCGGGCATTACTCTGGCGCACCCTGGTTGAAGGGGTGCGCCGCGCCGATAACGCCGCGGCCGAAACGCTGCAGGCCGGCTACGCGCAGTTCCATCTGGTTGGCTGGAACCACCTCTGTTACCACGCGTACAAGGACATCACCGGCGACATCCCGTGGATCGATGCCCTGATCAACAAGCACGGCCCGACCGAACAGGACATGCAGGACGCCCGTTCCTGGAACATATGGCTGAGCCGCTTCGTCCTGACTCTGGGCGATCACATGCATTTGCTGATACGCATGCTCCCCGAACAGCTGCGCAGCACCGCCCATGAGATCGACCGCTACTTTAACGATACCGATGCTGTCGCCCGCAGGATCCGCGATCTGTTGAAGCAGACCCTGCGCCCCCTGCTCGAGCAACACGACGATGTGCTGTTGATCGGGCACAGTCTCGGTTCCGTCATCGCTTACGATACCTTGTGGGAACTGTCACATCGGGACGGGCTGCACGGCAAAGTGGATTTTTTGACACTGGGCAGCCCGATGGGCATGCATTACATACGGCGGCGCCTGCTGGGCATGAATGGACCGGGGGAAAAAAGTTATCCCGGGTTGATCCGCCACTGGATCAATTTTTCAGCCGAGGGCGACGTCACCGCGCTGAATCAGGATATGAAGGAGAGTTTCCGGCCGATGCTGGAAGCGGGCCTGGTCGAGTCCATCGAGGATCATTGCCACGGCATCTACAACTACTTCCGCAGCGATGCGGGTCTTAATAGTCATCGCTCCTATGGCTACCTGGTCAATCCCGCGGTAGGCAGCATCATTGCAAACTGGTGGAAGCAATGATGTTGGGCAAGTGAAGGGGATCATGCAGATGGGTTATCATGCCGAATCTTGTTCATTCAGGCTCATCCGGCATTCACTCCGCGGACATTAACCAGGCGATGCGTACCCGATTCCTCCAATTTTTATTTCCTGTTTTATTTCTGGGTCCGCTGTTGTTTGGCGGTTGGTCAGCCATGCTCTATGCCGATCCGCTTGGGCGCATGCCGCATGCGCCAGACCCTTCGGCTTTTTTGCTGGTCGCCAGCCAGCAAATGGCAGATCCAAGATTCCGCAATACGGTCCTGCTGGTGACCATGCATGCCAATACCGGACCCATCGGTGTCATCGTCAATCGTCCGGAAAACATCACGCTGGTCAAGATGTTTCCGGAATATCCGGCAGCCCGGGAGTTCAGCCTGTTCTATGGCGGACCTGTATATCCCGGACAAGTATCCTATCTTGTGCGTGGCGGGGATGCGGTGGAAAGAACCCTGATGATCTCCGGCAACTGCTATCTTGCCTATGATCTGCCGATACTGGGCGAATTGCTGGGCGGAACGCGCCGCTACAAGGATCTGCGCGTGATGCATGGCATGGCTTCCTGGGCGCCCGGGCAGCTTGAATCCGAAATCAATCAGGGTGATTGGTATGTCATGCCGCCCGATGAAGCTACCATATTTGATCATCCGGTTGCTGAAATGTGGCAGGAATTGCACCGCCGCGCAAACAGCTCCCGGGACATTTGAATGTCGCATAAGAATCCGCAGCGGATCGGCATGGATCTGTCGCCATAACTTTCAGGTACATTAAAAAACAGATGAGAAATCTTACCCCTCCCAGCGCAGAGTCTCCGGGGCTGTTGCGCAAGATAGCCGCTTTCGTGGTTACCCTGGCATTGTTTGGTTTGGTATTGATGTTCTCGGTGCTGTTGTTTGCGGTTGTCCTGACCGCCGGTGTGCTGGCTTGGGGCTATCTGTGGTGGAGAACCCGTGATCTGCGCAGACAGATGCGCGAGCATCCCCGGCGCGGCGCGGTGTTCGAGGGCGAGGTGAGCAAGGGCGAAGTGATCGAGGGCGAAGTGATACGCGAGGCCGACTCGCGGGATGGGAAGTGAACGTCGATCGCCCGCGGCTGACCAGCATCAGAAAATTGAAAACGCCTGTTGTGATTCTGCGACAATCCTGTCCCCGCCTGAATCGCTGCTTTGGACTGTTGCCGTGAACAAGGAAGATACAAAACCGGCAACCTTCGCTGAGCGCCCGCCCAAACCCGTTTGGCGCGAGTTGCTCAGGACGACCGAAGGGCTCATCCTGATGCTTGGCATCGCTGTCGCACTCGCCGGTCTCGCCGGCATGGGGGCGATCGCTTATTGGTCGCCGCAAACCTCGGAGATCATCGGCGCCATGAGCTTTGCCAACCTGGTCTTTGGCACGGTCGTGGCCATGTCCATAGGCTATGCCTCCGGCTATGGCCACTCCCTCGTGATACCGGTGAACATGTGGGTGGAGAGCGTGGTGGTGCTGCTGTTTTATCCCGTATTCGTTTTGAGCGTGCGCAAGCTGGTCGTGTTTCCAGGACTGAAGCGCTTTCTTGACCGCACCCAGACAGCCGCGGAACGCCACCACGATACGGTGCGGCGCTACGGTATCGCCGGGCTGTTTGTCTTCGTCTGGATCCCGTTCTGGATGACGGGGCCGGTGGTTGGCAGCGTTATCGGTTACCTGCTGGGTTTCCCCGCCTGGCTGACGCTGTCGGTCGTGCTCGCCGGCACCTACCTGACCACGATATGCTGGGCCTATCTGCTGTTCGGCCTCTACACCCGCGCCGCCGTGTTCGGTCCCTGGGCAGCCATACTCATTATCGGCTTTATCATCCTCGTCATTGTTACCGTCTACCTGCTTGATCGGCGCGGCAGAAATCGCAAACTAAAAAAGCCGGCGTGATTCATGTTTGACCGTTCAATATATTGACCGCAGGACTGGAAAGGCGCATTCTGCAACAAGCAGTATGCGATCTTGAATTGCAATCAGCGGCCGCCAAATCGAATCACTGTCAGGCACCAACCACTATCCAAAGGAGTACTTCATGGGAATAATGAAAAAAATCGAGGGCGGCGTAAAAAATGCCCGCAGTAATATAAGCAAGGCTGCAAAAAGTGTGGCCGCGACTGAGAAGCGCATAGAAAAAACTGCCAAAAAAGCGGCCACGACTGCGAAGAAAAAAGTGGTGAAGGCAGCCAATAAAGCGGGTGCGACTACCAGGAGTGTAGAAAAGTCCGCCAAAAAAGCGGCTGCGTCTGCAACGAAAAAAGTAGAGAAGGCTGTCAAAAAAGCGGTCGCTACTGCCAGGAAAAAAGTCGGGAAGGCCGCCAGGAGTTTGGCCTCGACCACAAGGAAGGTAGAGAAGTCCGCCCAAAATGCTTCTTCGGCGGCAAAGAAAAAGGTTGGAAAGGCCGCCAAAAGCCTGGCCTCGACCACCAGGAAGGTAGAAAAGTCGGCCCAAAAAGCGGCCTCGTCCGCGAAGAAAAAGGCCGGGAAGACCGCCACAAGTTTGGCCTCGTCTGCGCAGAAAAAAGTAGGCAAGGCCGCAAAAAGTGTGGCATCTGCCGCGAGAAAGGTAGAAAAGTCCGCCGAGAAAACGGCCTCGTCAGCGAAGAAAAAGATAGCCTCGGTCATGTAGCCGGCCTGAACGGCCGGCGACGATCGGTGGTGAGTACGCCATCCTTTGTATTCGGGCTGCGATTTGTGAAGTTCAACTACGGTTGTTAGCGGGACTTCGCATTGATGCAGCGCAATTGCGGCAGCGTGCCCCGCGTGTGTTGTTGGGGCTTCAGCCCCTTACAGCCACGGCGCACCTCTTGCGGGTGCTGCCCGCGAACAAAATTCCATCGCGGGCAATGGCCCGTTCCTCAGGCATATTGATTCCAGGCGTCACCCGCATACCCCAACGCCAGCAACGGCTTCGCCTTTTTCGCCGATCAGCTTAAGGGTAATATGCGAGCCGTGGTGTGCTGCCCCTTTTTATATTCGTCTAATTAATTTTTGTGCCTGGACAAGTGAGGTGACTCATGCAACTGTCACTGAAAAACATTCTAGCAGCCTGTCTGGCTTCCCATTAAACCCACCAACAACTCGGACTCGCCGAGCGGATTTGATCGTAATTTCATAAATTGTATTTTCAGGTTTCCATCAAGTAGTTTTTCAGACTCTCAAGAACGGTCATTACCGTCG
>JBGSKJ010000098.1:0-39610 GCA_041741275.1 Gallionella sp. | reverse complement strand
ACTTTGCTACAGATATTATCCGTCTCGGTTTTCGAGAAAACCCATATTTCATGCGCCTTGCAGCCAGACACTTCCGCAATCATTATGCC
Organism: Gallionella sp.; assembly: GCA_041741275.1. GTDB lineage: Bacteria > Pseudomonadota > Gammaproteobacteria > Burkholderiales > Gallionellaceae > Gallionella. The sequence goes on along the minus strand of JBGSKJ010000098.1, from coordinate 39,521 downwards.
GCTGTCGTGCAACCAAATGATTTTGTTTGATTTTTAACCGGACACTAGTGATGCTCTCTAGTGTTTAATTGCTATCTGCCGTAGTTGTCTTCAAATCGCTGGATATCGTCTTCTCCCAGATAATCGCCTACCTGGATTTCAACGATATGCAGCGGTTCGCTGCCGCAATTTTCCAGACGATGCCTGGTGCCGATCGGGATGTAGGTACTCTGGTTTTTCTGCACGGTGATCACTTCATCACCGTTGGTGACGGTTGCCGTGCCGGATACCACCACCCAGTGCTCGGAACGTTGGCGGTGGCTTTGCAGGCTGAGCCGCGCACCCGGTGCGACTTCGATGCGCTTGATCTTGAAACCATCCCGGTCTTCTTCCAGCACGGTGTAACTGCCCCACGGGCGATTGACCGTGGCATGATAGACATGCTCGGTAGCGCCCCGATGCTGCAGAACTTCAACAACCTCGCGCACACGCTGGGTTTGGTCGCTCTTGGAGATCAGCACCGCATCGGCGGTTTCGATCACGCACAGATCCTCCACACCAATGGCGGCGACCAGGCGTTTCTCGGCGCGGATCAGACTGTTCTTGCAATCGACTGCAATCACGTTACCTTGCAGGGCATTGCCGTTTTCGTCATGTGCGGAAATCTCGTGCACGGCCTGCCAGCTTCCGACATCATTCCAGCCTATGTCGCAGGGAATGAGGGATACCCGGCTGGATTTTTCGAGTACGCCGTAGTCGATCGAGATGGACGGCATGGCGGCAAAATGTTTTTCTACAGCTTGCTGGAATGTTCCCCCAGCGCGGTTCTCGGCAATGATGTTTTGTATCACTTGATAAACCGCGGGCAGGTGCTGCTGAATCTCCGCAAGTATCACCGAGGCCCGCCACACGAACATACCCGAGTTCCAATAGTAATTGCCATCTTTCAGGAATCGTTCGGCCGTGGCGTGATCCGGCTTTTCAGTAAAGTGCTCAACTGCATATACCTCCGAATTGCTGTCTTCATGAGCATTGATGTAGCCAAAACCGGTATCGGGGCGCGTGGGCTGGATGCCGAAAGTAACGAGCTTGCCACTATTGGCGGCTTTGATTGCATTATTCAAATGTTCGCGAAAACGCACTTCATCTTTGATGACATGGTCGGATGGCAGCACAACCATGATCGGGTCCTCTCCATCTGCCATCAGGTAGGCGGCGGCCAGCGCAATGGCCGGTGCGGTATTGCGCCCGGTTGGCTCAAACAGAGTCTGGTAGGGCAACAGGGCGTGATATGCCTCGCCTTTTGCATGTGCCTCTTGCGTGACGATCAACACATTCCTGGCGCCAATCTCCGGAGACAAGCGGTTGATGGTGTTTTGCAACAGCGACGCATCGCCGTCCAGTGCCAGGAATTGTTTGGGCAAGTCGCGACGCGATAACGGCCACAGCCGGCTGCCGCTGCCACCAGCAAGTATCACCGCATAAGTCTGGCGGTCACTCATTTACGCTCCCCCCAGCAAGCATTTTGTTCAGCTTCTGCTTTCAACTTTTTATCTCCTCACGCAACTGCTATTTCCTTTGTGTTCTGCACTGGGGAACTGCATGGTGAACCGCGTTTTTTCAACCCCATATATATCCGGCAAGAATTGCTGGATGCCCCTCTAATCGCCCAGGACAAGCCCCCAACCCTGTCAGTTCTTCCTAAAGCCGTGCATCATCCTATAAGATGCGCTCCCATCACCTTCATCCTAGTGACTTTAATTTATGGCGCACCCTATCGCCAACACTCAACCATCACACATTCTGCTGGTCAAAACCTCGTCGCTGGGTGATGTGCTGCATAATCTGCCGGTGGTCAGCGACATCGTGCGCCATCATCCGAACGCGCAAATCGATTGGCTGGTGGAAGAAAGCTTTGCGGCTCTTCCCATCTTGCATCCGGCTGTTCGTTCCATTATACCTGTTGCCCTGCGCCGCTGGCGCGGCAGATTGTTAAGCGCGGCCACTTGGCGCGAAATCGCAGCGTTCCGCACTGTGTTGTCTGCACAAAACTATGACATCGCAATCGATACACAAGGTTTGCTCAAAAGTGCCTTGCTGATGCGCGGTGCACACGGGCTGCGCTGCGGTTTTGACCGGCACAGTGCGCGCGAACCGCTTTCGAGCATGCTGTATCAAAAAACTTTTGCTGTCGCAACAGGGCAGCATGCCGTTGAACGCAATCGCCAGCTGGTTGCCCAGGCACTCGGTTATGCACCGGACGGACGGGCAGACTATGGCATTCGTCCTCCTTCAATCGACCATCCCGGGTGGCTTGCACATCAGATTTATGCGGTATTGCTGCACGCCACCAGCCGCGCTGACAAATTGTGGGGCGAACCAAACTGGATCGCACTCGGTCACTATCTGCATCAAAAAAATATTCGCAGCATCTTGCCATGGGGTAGCGAGACAGAAAGGCTGCGCAGCTTGCGTCTTGCTGATGCAATTCCTGGTGCCATTACACCACCGCGCCTGACTCTACGCGAAGCTGCCGCTTTGCTCGGCGGGGCACATGCGGTGATCGGTGTGGACACCGGCCTCGCCCATCTCGCGGCAGCGCTTAATGTACCGACCATCGGCATCTATACCGCAACCGATCCGACCCTGACCGGCTTGTATGCGGCCACACGTGTCATAAATCTAGGAGCAATCAACCGCGCACCTGATGTCGCCACCGTGATAGATGCAATTCAACAGGTGGTGACGTGCTGAACCTGAGGTCGTTTTACACCTTCATGCTGTGGCTGCTGCTGCCGTATGTGTTTTTTCGCCTGGTCTGGCGCGCGCTCAGGCAGCCGGAGTATCTGCACCACATCGGTGAGCGTTTCGGATTCTATGCTGTGCGCAGTGACAAGCCGGTAATCTGGCTGCACGCCGTTTCGGTCGGTGAGACCCGCGCTACGCAAAGTCTCGTCACTCGGTTGCGCGAAGCTTACCCCAATCATCAAATCCTGCTCACCCACACCACACCCACCGGCCGCTCCGCCGGCGAGCAATTGTATGGCGACAGCGTGCTGCGCGTGTATCTGCCTTACGATTACCCTTTTGCGGTTAACAGTTTTTTGCGCCACTTCCGTCCACAGCTCGGCATCCTGATGGAAACAGAGATCTGGTTCAATCTGATTCATGCCTGCCGCACCGCCAATGCGCCTTTGTTGCTGCTGAATGCGCGTATGTCCGAAAAGTCCGCTGGCGGTTATGCCCGTTTTGCGCGGCTGACGCGCCATGCGTTATGCGGACTTACCGCCATCGCCGCACAAACCAAAGATGATGCGATACGTTTGACCAGACTCGGTGCAAAAGATGTCTCTGTGATGGGTAACCTCAAGTTCGACATCGAGCCTCCCGCCGCCATGCTGCAACTGGGCCGACGTCTGCGCGAGCAGTTAGGCGCCGGACGCAAAGTCTTTCTCGCCGCCAGCACTCGCGATGGGGAAGAGGTGCTGCTGCTGGATGCGCTGGCACAGATGCATATGCCCGCCCTGCTGCTGGTCATCGTGCCCAGGCATCCGCAACGTTTTGCCGCTGTCGCGAATTTGCTCGAGCAGCGCGGCATCGCGTTCCTGCGCAGAAGCGGGGGCCGGACCGTTCCGGCAGAAGTTCAGGTGGTGCTTGGCGACAGCATGGGGGAGATGTTTGGCTACTATGCCGCCGCCGATCTTGCCTTCATCGGCGGCAGTTTGCTGCCCTTCGGCGGGCAGAATCTGATCGAGGCCTGTGCCGTCGGCACGCCGGTGCTGGTAGGCCCGTACACCCACAATTTTGCCGAAGCGACACGGCTGGCGGTCCATGCCGGAGCTGCTGTGCAAGTACGGGATGCCGATGAATTGATCCAGCAATTGCAACGTCTGTTTGGCGACGCTGTTGCTTTGTCCGAAATGCGGCAGCAGTGCGACGGGTTTGTGAAATTCAATCGAGGGGCGACAGACAGATCGCTGCAGGTCATCGCCGCCCTGCTCAAATCCGATGTTTAGCGCCCTGATTCCATTTCAAAGGTAAAGCAACTCGCAGGGCAGTGTCATGAGAACAACTCCGCCTCGTTCAACCGTATCCCTTGAGAATCTTTAGCCGAAAGGGCAGGGGTACTTTGCAGCCGCCAGTCTATCGCCAGAGTCGGATCATCCCAACGGATGCAGCGCTCATGTTCAGGGAACCAGTAATCCGTAGTTTTGTACAGAAACTCTGCCGCGTCGGACAAGACCAAAAATCCATGTGCGAAACCTTCTGGTATCCAGAGTATGCGTTTATTTTCGGCGGATAATTCCAACGCGACATGTTTCCCGAAAGTCGGTGAACCTTTCCGGATATCCACCGCCACATCCAGCACCGCGCCTTGCGTCACACGCACCAGTTTGCCCTGCGGGTGCTGGATCTGGTAGTGCAGGCCGCGCAGCACGTCTTTAGCCGAGCGCGAGTGATTATCCTGCACAAAATCGACATCACGCCCAGTCAGATCGGCAAACCTGCGACGATTGAAACTTTCAAAGAAGAATCCTCGTATATCACCAAATACTTTGGGCTCAATGATCAACAGATCAGGGATGGCCGTTCGAATTACTTTCATTCAGCCACACTCTTTTCCTTGAGTAACTGCATCAGATAATCTCCATAGCCGCTTTTTAACAGTGGAGCGGCAAGCCGCTCCAGTTGCGCGGAATCAATGAATCCCTTGCGATAGGCGATCTCTTCCGGGCAGGCGATCTTGAGTCCCTGACGATGCTCGATAGTCTGAATGAATTGGCTGGCCTCCAGCAATGATTCATGGGTGCCGGTATCCAGCCATGCATAACCGCGCCCCATGATTTCAACTGACAAGCTGGCGCGCTCCAAGTAGATGCGGTTGAGATCCGTGATTTCCAGTTCGCCGCGCTTGGAGGGTTTTAGATGGGATGCAATGTCCACTACTTGATTGTCGTAGAAATATAGGCCGGTGACGGCGTAATTGGATTTGGGCTGTGCTGGCTTTTCTTCCAGAGACACTGCGTGTCCGTTAGCATCGAATTCCACCACCCCATAACGCTCCGGATCGCGCACATGGTATGCGAACACGGTCGCTCCATGATTGCGCTGCGCCGCGTTTTCCAATTGGTTCTGGAAAGTATGGCCGTAGAAGATATTGTCGCCCAGCACCAGGGCTGAAGGGTGTTCGCCGATAAATTTTCGGCCAATGATGAACGCTTGCGCCAAACCGTCTGGCGAAGGCTGCACCGCGTACCGCAGATTCAACCCCCATGCACTGCCGTCGCCCAATAACTGTTGAAAACGCGGTGTGTCTTGCGGTGTGGAAATAACCAGAATTTCGCGTATCCCGGCCAGCATCAGTGTGGACATTGGATAGTAGATCATCGGCTTGTCGTAGATCGGCAACAACTGCTTGGATACCGCCAGAGTCACCGGGTGTAATCGTGTGCCGGATCCACCGGCGAGAATGATTCCTTTTCGTGGAAGCGAGGCCATGACTTTCACTGGTTTGCTCCCTAAACGTCCAGATTCTTCACACCCAACGCATTTTTCTCGATAAACGCGCGACGCGGTTCCACGACGTCTCCCATCAGGGTGGTGAAAACCTCATCGGCTGAAATAGCATCTTCGATGCGCACTTTAAGCAGGATGCGGTTTTTCACATCCATGGTGGTTTCCCACAGTTGCGATGGGTTCATCTCACCCAAGCCTTTGTAACGCTGGATGTTGACACCGCGTTTGGCTTCTTCAAGCAGCCACTCAATGGCTTGCTTGAAGCTGGATATGGCGCGCTTTTGCTCACCACGGGAAATGTAAGCGCTTGCTGTGACAAGCCCGTTCAGGATTTCTGCGGTTTGCCGGATCTGCACGTAGTCGCTGCCTTTAAGAAAGTCTCTATCCATGTAACTGACCGAATAGTTGCCGTGATAAAGCTTTTCCAGGCGAAAACGATATTCGCCGATCGCATCTATTTCCACCACTACCTTGATGTTGCCACCGCACGCAGTTTCGAGTTGCTTCGCGCTGCTTTGTGCCTGTTTTGCATCATCCAGCGAAAGTGTGGGTAGTATCAGGAGTGCATGGCTAGCTTCGGGCGCGGTAAAGCGTGACAGGCGTTCAATCACAGCCTCGGCCAGAAAGTATTGCTTGGCGATTTGCTCGAGCGCATCAGCCTGGATCGGCTGCGCATCTGCGGCCGGATAAAGCGCGGCATTATTGAGCGCTGCCTTGAGCATATAAATCTTCATTTCCTGATCATCCTTGAGATAACGCTCCTCCTTGCCTTGCTTGATCTTGTACAGCGGCGGTTGCGCGATATAGATATGGCCGCGCTCGACCAGTTCGGGCATTTGCCGGTAGAAGAAAGTTAGCAACAGGGTGCGGATATGAGAACCATCCACGTCTGCGTCAGTCATGATGATGATGCGGTGATAGCGCAGCTTGTCTGCATTATATTCTTCTTTGCCGATACCGGTGCCCAACACAGTGATCAGCGTGGCGATTTCCTGAGATGCAATGAGTTTTTCAAAGCGGGCTTTCTCCACGTTCAGTATCTTGCCTTTGAGCGGCAGGATCGCCTGGAACTTGCGGTCGCGCCCTTGCTTGGCCGAACCTCCCGCAGAATCACCCTCTACCAGGTAAAGTTCGGACAAAGCAGGGTCTTTTTCCTGACAGTCAGCCAGTTTGCCGGGCAAACCCATCCCATCCAATATACCCTTGCGACGTGTCAGATCACGGGCTTTACGCGCCGCTTCACGGGCTCGTGCTGCATCAATGATCTTGTTGACAATGATCTTCGCGTCATTCGGCTTTTCCAGCAAGAATGAGCTCATCTGCTGACCGATCAAATCTTCTATCACTGGGCGCACTTCGGAAGATACCAGCTTGTCCTTCGTTTGCGAAGAAAATTTGGGGTCGGGCAGTTTCACCGATAACACCGCGGTCAGTCCTTCGCGCATATCGTCCCCGGTAGTATAAACTTTGGCCTTCTTTGCCAACTGCTCGGTTTCTATGTATTGGTTTAGGGTGCGCGTCATTGCTGCGCGCAAGGCGGTCAAATGCGTACCTCCATCGCGTTGTGGGATGTTGTTGGTAAAACACTGCACGCTCTCCTGGTAAGAGTCGTTCCACTGCATTGCGATCTCGGCTGTGATGCCGTCCTTTTCGCCGATCGCGTAAAACACTGTTGGATGCAGCGGTGATTTATTGCGGTTCATATATTCTACAAAACCTTTGATTCCCCCACTGAAGGCAAAATTTTCTTCTTTGCCGTTGCGCTGATCGATCAGCGCGATTTTCACCCCATTGTTCAGGAATGACAGTTCGCGCAACCGTTTTGCCAATATATCGAAATGAAACTCAACCTGTCCGAACGTCTCTTTGGCCGCCAGAAAATGGACTAGCGTACCTCTCTTGTTGGAGAGCCCCACTTCTTTGAGCGGTGCGACAGGATCGCCATGGCGGAATTCCATGAAGTGTTCTTTGCCATCACGATAGATGGTCAACTTCAACCATTCGGATAATGCGTTTACCACCGATACCCCTACACCATGCAAACCACCGGAGACTTTGTATGAGTTGCTATCAAATTTTCCCCCTGCGTGCAGTATAGTCATGATCACTTCCGCAGCCGAACGGTTTTCCTCCTTATGAATATCCGTCGGAATCCCGCGTCCATTGTCGCTAACGCTGATCGAATTATCGGCATGAATGATTACGTTGATTTCATTACAATGGCCGGCCAATGCCTCATCCACGGCGTTATCTACCGCCTCAAATACCATATGATGCAACCCCGTGCCGTCGTTCGTGTCGCCAATATACATACCGGGACGCTTGCGGACTGCTTCTAGACCTTTTAGTACCTTGATGCTACTCGAATTATATTCAGTCATTTGATTTTTTCCTGGTATTGATCTGTTCCACGTGAAACATGTTGAAAATGATTAGATTCGCATCGGCATGACCACATAACGGAATTCCTGGTTATCCGGCGTAGTTATCAAAATACTGCTATTTGGGTCGCCAAAGGAAAAGATTGCTGTTTCACTGCTGATATTATTCAGACCATCCATCAGATAATTCACGTTAAAACCTATGTCTATAGCCTCTCCGTGATAATCAGTTTCAATTTCTTCCTGCGCCTCTTCTTGTTCGCTGTTACTGCTGATAATGCTGAGGTTTTTCTCGGTCAATACAAAACGTACCCCACGGAACTTTTCATTCGACAAGATTGCAGCGCGCTGTAATGCCTGCTGAATGACTACCCGATTCATGTTCAAGTGGTTACTGTACTTCGGAATGACGCGTTCATAATCGGGAAATTTCCCTTCTATAACCTTGGTTATTAAACTGATTCCTGAAAAATTGGCTTTCACTTGTTGTTGAGAATATTCTATCTCAACCAATTCCTCGCTATCGCTCAACAGTTTACATAATTCCAGAACTGCCTTACGCGGTAGAATAATTTCATTTTTTTCATGGCTACCCTCAATAGTTCCCGCATTAAAAGCAAGTCTGTGTCCGTCTGTGGCAACAACTTTTAATTTATTCCCCTCTACAATCAACAACACGCCATTTAGATAATAGCGAACGTCCTGTTGTGCCATTGCGTATTGAACAGAGAGTAATAGATTCTTTAATTCCCTTTGGGGAATAACGAACTTTTTAGCGTCTACCAATTGGTTGTTAAGTTTTGGAAAATCCTGGGCTGGCAGGGTTTGCAAGCTGAACCTGCTCTTTGCAGATTTTATCTGTGCCTTATTTTCCTTGGCTTCTATGGTAATTTTGCTCTGATCCGGGAGGATTCGAAGTATCTCCTGAATTTTTTTTCCGCCAACAGTTATCGCGGAGATTTCGCCATCGCTGGTTTTACTCTCTATGCTAGTGGTGATTTGAATTTCTAGATCTGTAGCAGTAAAACGAATTTTCCCTTGACCCTTTTCGATGAGCACATTGGATAATATTGGCAAGGTTTGTTTCCGTTCAACAATTCCAATGACGACTTGTAGCGGTTTCAGTATGGTTTCTTTGTCTGTTTTATCAATAAACATAATATAAATTCCTAACAAGACTAATAATGTCTTATGGTGACGTTGGTAAGTTTGATAATTTGTTAAAAAACATTAGGATATGAAAAAATATTATTGTTATTTGGTTGTTAATTGAACATAGTACAAATGTGCATAACTTTCGATTTTATTTGAATGATAAGTTTATCAACAATTTGTACCTGAAAAATACACATTGTTATCCCCTTAGTGTCTGCAATAATATTTTGTAGTCAGCGTCGATGGTAGTGTTGCTGGCCCTTAGATTTGCCATTGTTTTACATGCGTGAATGACTGTTGAATGATCTTTACCGCCAAAGGCATTGCCAATTTCCGGAAGGCTCATCGTGGTCAACTCTCTCGCCAGTGCCATGGCTAATTGTCTGGGGCGGGTCAGATTCCGGGTGCGTTTCTTTGAGAGCAACTCTACCATCTTGAGGCGGTAATAATCAGCTACAGTTTTCTGAATGTTATCGATTGAGATCTGCCGGCTTTGTGCTACCAGGATATCTTTTAAGGCTTCCTTTGCTGTATCTACAGAGATATTGCGCTTGTGAAATTTTGCGTAGGCTTCAACCCGTTTTAACGCACCCTCAAGCTCACGCACATTGGAGCTGACATGTTTTGCAACAAAAAAAGCGACTGTATCATCCAATGAATAACCACTAAGTGACGCTTTTTTAAGAAGAATGGCAACTCTCATTTCCAGCTCTGGGGGTTCAATTGCAACCGTGAGCCCCCACCCGAAACGAGAGACCAGCCGAGTTTCCAATCCTGTGATCTCTTTCGGGAAGGTATCACTGGTCAAAATAACCTGTTTATGTGAATCGACCAGGCTATTGAAGGCGTAAAAAAACTCCTCCTGAGTTTTGGCTTTTCCGGCAAAAAATTGAATATCATCAATAAGCAGGACATCAAGAGAATGATAAAATTGTTTGAATTCCTCAAATTTATTCGTTTGGTAGGCACGCACTACATCAGCGACGTATCTTTCAGCGTGCATGTAGCAAATTTTCATTTGCGCATTATTCAGTCGAATTTGATTGCCAATCGCCTGAAGCAGATGCGTTTTACCCAAACCAACACCACCATAAACGAATAGTGGGTTGTAAGAAACGCCAGGTAATTCAGCTACTTGTGTGGCTGCAGCAAAGGCCAGTTGGTTTGCCTTGCCGATAACAAAGTTGGCAAAGGTAAGGTTAGGATTGAGTTTTCCATAACCACGAAAAGAAGTTTCCACTTTGGGCTTATTTTCTGTAGGAACGCCTGCAGGAACCGGGACGGGTTTCGCTGCAGTCTTGATTGCAGGCGCTGTTTCTAGTACACGAAACTCGAAAAGAGGAACATGGGAAAAAGCCAGTCCGGCCTGACGGCAGATCTCGGGTAAAAACCGTTCTTGAACCAATTTCAAAGTAAAGCTGTTGGGAGCGGTAAGGATCAATGATCCATTCTCGCTTTTGAGCAGCAACGGTTTAATCCAGGAGTTGTATTGTTGCGGAGGCAGGCTCTTTTCGAACGAGCGGAGGCATGAATCCCAAAATGAAATGTCCTGCATAGTTGCGTGGGAAGAAATTTGGCTTTAGGCGTTTGAATATATTTTTTCATTGTACATGGCAAACAGAAACTTATCCACAGGCAGAAATGTAAAATAGACTTGACACTCTAGCTATAAGGCTTTGTAATAGCGCGTTTTACGATTCACCAAGGACAAAAACATGAAACGCACCTACCAACCATCAGTAACCAAAAGAAAACGTACCCATGGCTTTTTGGTACGCATGAAAACTCGTGGAGGACGCGCCGTTATTAGGGCTCGCCGCGCCAAAGGCCGTGCGAGACTCGCGGTCTAGTATCACTATTACGACTGAATTTAGAGCTGCGCATCGTTTGTTGCGCGAAGATGGTTTCGACCATGCCGTCCATGCTGAAAGTATTGCGGACAAACACTTCAAGATATTCTTCGTGCGCAATGGCAAGAAGAACGCCAGGCTTGGAATAATTGCAGCCAAAAGAACCCTGCCGGGTGCTGTGCAGCGAAATTGCGTCAAAAGAGCGATTCGTGAGGTGTTTCGCCAGCACAGCATCAAAACTCATCAGATTGATTTGGTTGTGATGGTGAGATGCGCAGACTCACATGCCGTGCGAAGCGTAGATTTGGAAACGCTGTTCAGCCGGGTACAAAACAAATGCGCAAGCTTTTGATCAAGCTGATTCATGGCTATCAATATCTGATTAGTCCACTTAGTCCGCCATCGTGCAGATTTACTCCCAGTTGTTCCGATTATGCCTGTCAAGCCTTGGCGAAACACGGTGTAATAAAAGGCGGTTGGCTCAGCATCAGGAGATTGCTGCGCTGTAACCCCTGGAATCCCGGCGGATACGATCCCGCACCCTAACTTTGTAGGCCCAATAATGGATTTACAGCGACTGTTCTTGTTTTTGATTTTTTCTTTTTCCTTGGTGCTGGTTTGGGATGGGTGGCAACGCTATCAACATCCTGAGCGGTTTGCCGAGCAAAGTGAGGCAACGAACAGGGATTTGCCAAAGCCCCAAACAACATTTCCTGCCAGTACAGGACAAGTTGCTTCATCAGGTTCAGCGCAGGGGGCCATAGCCCGGCAGGCCGCTGATCGCCCGGCAGAAAAAACAATCTTCGTCAAAACCGACCTGCTGGAAGCGGAAATCAGTTCCATTGGTGGAGATATCAGTCGTTTGGCGTTGCTTAAGCATCCTGATGGGCAGGACAAGAGCAAGCCTCTTGTGCTTTTTCATCGCGGCGAAGGCACGCATAATTACGTAGCGCAAAGCGGATTGTTGGGAACAGGATTACCTAACCACAACAGCCTGTTTGCTTCGGAACAGGACAGGTATGAACTTTCCGGAAGTGCAGACCAGGTGCAGGTGCGCCTGAAAGCTCTGGATGCCGCAGCGCTGAAGGCGACCAAGGTAATCACTTTCCACAAGGGTAGTTATTTGGTCGATATAGCCTACGAGATGGAAAATACCGGCAAACAGGCGGTTTCGGCAAGCAGCTATTTTCAATTGGTTCGGGATAGTGTTGCACCACAAGGCAGCATGAAGTTTTTGCCTACCTATACCGGCGCGGCAGTCTATACAGATAAAGAAAAGTTTCAAAAAGTTGAGTTTTCAGCGATTGAAAAGGGCAAGACAGAATATCCAAAACAAGCTGATGACGGCTGGATCGGGATATTGCAGCACTATTTTGTTGCAGCTTGGTTGCCCAAGGAAAAAACCAGCCGTGAGAATTTCACGCGCAAACTTGAGGGAGATGCGTATTCGGTTGGAGTGATTTTACCCGCGCAGGCTATCGAACCAGGACAGCATGCGGTTGTAAGTTCTACACTCTACGCAGGTCCGGCTCAAACCAATCTCGACAAGATCGCTCCAGGTTTGGGTTTGACCGTCGATTACGGTTGGCTGACCATCATTTCCACGCCCTTGTTCTGGGTCATGTCGTTGTTCTTTGACTGGACCCACAACTGGGGCGTAGCGATCGTTTTGCTGACCATTCTGATCAAACTGTTGTTCTTTCCGCTATCGGCGGCCAGTTATCGCTCCATGGCAAAGATGCGCTTGGTAGCGCCCAAACTGGAGAAAATCAAGCAACAGTATGCCGATGACCGCGAACAGCTGAATCGCGCGATGATGGATTTATACAAGACTGAAAAAATCAATCCATTGGGAGGTTGCTTACCAGTACTTATCCAAATACCGGTATTTATTGCGTTGTACTGGGCCATTCTGGCCAGCGTTGAAATGCGCTACGCGCCGTTTTTCGGCTGGATATCCGATTTGTCCGCAGCGGACCCGTACTACATCCTGCCGGTGATCATGGGAGCAAGCATGATCGTCCAGATGCGCCTTAATCCGAAACCGCCCGATCCTTTGCAAGCCAAAGTAATGCAAATCATGCCGATCGCTTTCAGCGTGATGTTCTTCTTCTTCCCTGCCGGCCTGGTGTTGTATTCTATCGTGAACAACGTCCTGTCCATCGGCCAGCAGTGGTTTATCACCCGGGCCGCAGAACTCGAGAATAAAGGTGTCGCTGCCAAACGTTGATACCATCGCCGCCATCGCCACTGCCCAGGGGCGTGGCGGGGTGGGGGTGATACGGGTTTCAGGAGGTGACGTCGAGGCGTTGGCCCGCGGGATATTGGGAAAACTTCCCGCTGCACAGCGGGCCAGCTACAGCAACTTTCTGGACGCGAACGGCGCTATCCTGGATCAGGGTATCGCCTTGTATTTTCCCTCTCCCAATTCCTACACCGGTGAACATGTACTCGAACTGCAGGGCCACGGCGGTCCCGCCGTGCTGCACATGCTATTGCAGCGCTGTCTTGATCTGGGTGCGCGATTGGCACAACCCGGGGAATTCACGCGCCGTGCATTTCTGAATGGCAAGCTCGATCTGGCGCAGGCGGAAAGCGTCGCGGACCTGATCGATGCCAATTCCACAGAGGCCGCACGCAGCGCGATGCGCTCGTTGCGCGGGGAGTTTTCCGCCGCCGTGCATAAACTGGTTGATGAGTTGATTCATCTGCGTATGCTGGTGGAAGCGATGCTGGACTTTCCTGAGGAAGACGCGGCGGCCGACGATATCGAACGGCGGGATGCGTTGCTGAACAATCTTCAATTGAGTCTGCACCAGACGCTGGATACGGCAAAACAGGGCAGCTTGCTGCGCGAAGGCGCGCAGGTGGTTATTGCCGGGCAGCCGAATGTCGGCAAGTCCAGCTTGTTGAACAGGTTGGCCGGTGAGGAGTTGGCATTGGTCAGCGCTATTCCGGGCACTACCCGCGATGTCATCCGCCAAGCCATCCAGATTCGCGGAGTGCCGTTGCATATTATGGATACGGCCGGCTTGCGTGTGTCCCATGATGAGGTAGAGAACATGGGTATAGCGCGTACCCACCAGACTATGAGACACGCCGATTTGATTCTGTTGCTGCTGGATGCAAGTCAGGGCATGACGGAGCAGGATAAAGCGATAGTTGATGGCTTGCCCGCGGATATCCCGCGGCTGCTGGTGCTAAACAAGACTGACCTGCTGCAGGGAAGCCACCGGGACTTGCAGGGTAGCGGTGCAGTTGTGGGGGTGTCTGCAAAAACAGGCGAGGGCATCGAGGAATTGCGCGTCAGACTGCTGGAGGCGGTGGGCTGGCGCGCCCAGGAGAGCGGTTCCTTCATGGCGCGGGAGCGCCACGTTCGCTCCTTGACTTTGGCGCAAACCCATCTGGCCAGAGCCCATGCAGTATTGACCAGCGCGGAGTTATTCGCCGAGGAGTTGCGTCTGGCGCAGCGCGCACTAAATGAAATCACTGGGGAATTCACTTCGGACGACCTGTTGGGCGAGATCTTCAGCAGCTTCTGTATTGGAAAATAGCCGCTATTGTTTCACGTGAAACAAGCTGTTTGGGATTGTCGACAGGCTGAGGTATGATGCGCGTCCTTCTCAAGGCGGCAGCCAGATGAACTTTCCAGATGTATTTGATGTGATCGTGGTGGGCGGAGGACATGCCGGTACCGAGGCGGCACTGGCCAGCGCTCGCACGGGCTGCAAGACCCTGCTGCTCAGCCACAACATCGAGACGCTCGGGCAGATGTCCTGTAACCCGTCCATCGGCGGGATAGGCAAGGGGCATTTGGTCAAAGAGGTGGACGCGCTCGGCGGCGCAATGGCAGCTGCAACCGATGAGAGCGGCATCCAGTTCCGCATCCTGAATTCCAGCAAAGGTCCGGCGGTGCGAGCTACACGAGCACAAGCCGATCGCTTGCTTTATAAACAAGCCATCCGCACCCGACTGGAAAACCAGCCCAACCTCTGGCTGTTCCAACAGGCGGTGGACGATTTGCTGGTTGAGCAAGACCGGGTGAATGGGGTGGTCACGCAACTGGGTTTGCGTTTCACTGCAAAAACCGTGGTGCTGACCACAGGCACGTTCCTGTCCGGTCTGATCCATGTCGGCCAGTCCAACTACCAGGCGGGTCGCGCCGGCGACCCGCCGTCCATCAGTCTGGCGCATCGTCTGCGCGAACTGAATCTGCCGGTGGGGCGGTTGAAGACCGGCACACCACCGCGCATCGATGGACGCACCATCGATTATTCTGTCCTGCAGGAGCAAGCGGGTGACGATCCCGTGCCTGTGTTCTCGTTCATGGGTAATGCCGCGCAGCATCCCAGACAACTGCCCTGCTGGATCACCGAGACCAATCAGCGCACCCACGATATCATCCGCGGCGGGTTGGACCGTTCCCCTTTGTTCACCGGCGTGATCGAAGGTGTGGGGCCGCGCTACTGTCCTTCAATTGAAGACAAAATCACGCGCTTTGCTGGCAAAACCTCGCACCAGATTTTTCTGGAACCCGAGGGTTTGACCACCCACGAAGTTTATCCGAACGGGATTTCCACCAGCCTGCCCTTTGATGTGCAACTGGATCTGGTGCGATCCATCAAGGGTTTGGAAAACGCCCATATCCTGCGTCCCGGATATGCAATAGAGTATGACTATTTCAATCCAAGCTCTCTCAAAAGCTCGCTGGAAACCAAGGCGATCCGGGGACTGTTTTTTGCCGGGCAGATCAACGGCACGACCGGTTACGAGGAGGCCGCCGCGCAGGGCTTGCTGGCCGGCCTCAACGCGGCACTGCAAGTACGTGAACAAGATGCCTGGTGCCCGCGCCGAGACGAAGCCTATCTGGGTGTGTTGGTAGATGATTTGATCACGCAGGGAGTTTCCGAGCCGTATCGCATGTTCACCAGCCGGGCGGAATATCGCTTGCAATTGCGCGAGGACAACGCAGATCTAAGATTGACGGAGATCGGCCGCAAGCTGGGCATCGTGGATGACGCACGCTGGCAGGCATTCGAACAAAAGCGCGAAGCGATTGCCCGCGAGCAAGAACGGTTGCGCAACACCTGGGTGAACCCGCGCAGCCTGCCTGAAACAGACGCTATTCGCGTGCTGGGCAAGCCTATCGAGCGCGAATACGCGCTGCTTGAGTTATTGCGTCGTCCGGATGTGAGCTATACCAGTCTGCTGACCTTGCCAGGCGCGGGGGACGGCGTGAGTGATGTAAAAGTCGCCGAGCAGGTGGAGACCCAGGCGAAATATCACGGTTATATCGAGCGGCAGCATGATGAGATCGGGCGCAACGAGCAATATGAGGCTTTGGCCCTGCCAGGCGATATGGATTATCGCGAGGTGCGCGGCCTATCGATCGAAGTGCAGCAAAAACTCAATAAGCACAAGCCCGAAAGCATAGGACAGGCAGCGCGCATTTCCGGCATAACCCCGGCGGCGATTTCCCTGTTGCTGGTACACCTGAAGCGCGGCTTTCGTGACAATCAGCCGGTGCAAAAACGCGCGTGAATCTGGCCGGTGATTTACAGCATGGCTGCGCGCAACTGGGAATCGTGCTGAGTGCAGAAGCACAACATAAGCTGCTGGAATATGTGGCGATGCTACACAAGTGGAACCGTGTGTACAACCTGACAGCGATACGTGACCCACAACAGATGGTGAGCAATCACTTACTTGATAGCCTCGCTGTTATGCCGTACTTATGGGAGGGGCGGTGGCTGGACGTCGGCTGTGGCGCGGGATTGCCGGGAGTGGTATTGGCGGTCGCTCAACCGGGCTGGCAGTTCACCTTGCTGGATAGCAACAGCAAAAAAACCAGCTTTGTGCAGCAGGTGATCATCGAATTGGAACTGCACAATGTCGCGGTTCACTGCGCGCGAGTTGAAGAGTGGCAACCGGCAGAAAGGTTTGACGGAATCATTTCGCGGGCATTTACCAAGCTGGGTGATTTTTTGCGCAGCACTCAACACCTCATAGCATCACAAGGTCGCTGGGCGGCGATGAAGGGTATGGCGGAACAGGAGTTGGCGGGCGTACCGGAAGGGTGCCGGGTGGAACGCGTCATACCATTACAGGTGCCCGGCTTGCGCGCGGCACGCAGTCTGGTTATTGCAACATGCCCCGCGATTAAGCGCCATGAAAAAGGGAGCGGAACGACATGATAAAAATATTAGCCATAACCAACCAGAAGGGCGGGGTGGGCAAAACCACCACCAGCGTGAATCTGGCGGCCAGTCTAGCGGCGGCCAAACAGCGCGTGCTGCTGATCGACCTTGACCCGCAGGGCAATGCCACGATGGGCAGCGGTATCGACAAGCGAGATTTGCAGGCCAGCGTCTACGAAGTCCTGCTCGGCAGCAAAACGATAACTGAAGCGCGGGTACATTCGGAAGCCGGCAAGTATGATTTGCTCCCAGCCAATCGCGACCTGGCCGGGGCAGAGATCGAATTGGTCGATCTGGCCCACCGCGAAACGCGGTTGCGCGACGCGGTGCAACTGGTGGCCCAGGATTACGATTTCGTGCTGATCGACTGTCCCCCGGCACTGAATCTGCTGACCCTGAACGGCTTGTGTGCGGCCAAGTCGGTGATGATCCCGATGCAATGCGAATATTACGCGCTGGAGGGGCTGAGCGACCTGGTGAACACCATCCGCAAGGTGCGCGCCAATTTGAATCCGGAATTGGAAATTGAGGGACTGTTGCGCACCATGTTCGATCCGCGCAATGCGCTGGCGCAACAAGTCTCGGCACAATTACTGGAGCATTTTGGCAACAAAGTCTATCGCACCATGATTCCGCGCAATGTGCGTCTGGCAGAAGCGCCAAGCCATGGCGTGCCGGTGATGTACCACGACAAATTATCAAAAGGAACACAGGCATATCTGGCTTTGGCCGGAGAGCTATTGAACAATGCGGCGCAAGCCGCCGCTACGGCATAAAGGGGACAGAGATGGCAAAGCTGCACAAGGGATTGGGGCGGGGTCTGGACGCGTTGCTGTCCGGTGGCAAAAGCGAAAAAGACGAGGTGATGCGTGAATTGAACGTCACACTGCTCAAGCCGGGAAAATACCAGCCGCGTTCGCATATGGACGCAGCATCGCTGAATGACCTGGCTGCCTCGATCAAGGCACAGGGAATCATGCAGCCGATCCTGGTACGGCAGCTTGCCGACAGCAGCTATGAGATCATCGCCGGGGAAAGGCGCTGGCGCGCCGCGCAACTGGCGGGGTTGAGCCATGTCCCGGTGCTGGTGCGCAGTGTACCCGACAACGCGGCGCTGGCGATGGCCCTGATCGAAAATATCCAGCGTGAGAACCTTAATCCGCTGGAAGAGGCGGTGGGCATCCAACGGTTGATCGACGAATTCAAAATGACCCATCAAGTTGCCGCAGATGCGGTGGGACGCTCACGCAGCGCGGCCAGCAATCTGCTGCGTTTGTTAAAACTGCCCAAGGTTGTGCAGGGCATGTTGATGGAAAACAAGCTGGATATGGGGCATGCGCGCGCACTATTGTCGCTGGAGAATGCGCAGCAGATATTGCTGGCCAACAAAATCGTGGTGGAGGGTCTTTCCGTGCGCGAAGCTGAAAGCCTGGTGCAAAAACAATCTGATGAGCCGCACCAGAAAAAGCCAAAGAAAGCAAACAAGATCAACCGTGACACGCAGCGCTTGCAGGAAGAATTGAGCGCGTCTCTGGGAACGCACGCGGAGATCAAGCCCGGCAACAAGGGCGGGGGTAAGCTGATCCTGGAATATGCGAATCATGACCAGTTGGAGGATTTCATGAGCAGACTCAAAAAGGGCGGATAAGTTGAGCAATAACGTAGGTGATGGACCGCGACAACGTTTGACACCCCCTGAAAACGCCGCTATCATCCCCGCGCTTTTCCATGACGAAGCCAAAGAAAAAAAACTGGCACACCAGGTGCTCGGATTGCAAATCGGGGTCACCGTGGTGATTGCAAGCATGGCTTATGTCACGAAGGGTACTCCGCAATTTGCGCTGGCGGTGTTGAGTGGGGGTGGGGTTTCCGTTGTCAACGGAGCATTGCTGGCTTGGCGTATGTCCCGGGCAGCTTTGTCTTCAGTCCAGAACGCACATCATCAACTACGGCTCATGTATTTTTACGCCACCGAAAGGTTTCTGGTGGTGGTTGCGCTACTCGGTTTGTGCTTGGTAGCACTGAAATTATCGCCGCTCGGTTTGCTGGGTGGTTTTGTGATGGGTCAAGCGGTGCTGCTGACAGCCCGGTTGTTATTGATCAGATTAAAAGATTGAGATAGAGACTAATATGTCTAGCGAAGCGCTCACATCAGCAGAATATATCAAACATCACTTGCAAAACCTCACCTATGGCCAATTGCCTGACGGTGCATGGGGAGTTGCGCACACGCCCGAGCAAGCCAAAGCTATGGGTTTCTGGGCACTCAATCTGGACACGGTATTGATGTCACTGCTGTTGGGTGCCGTCTTCCTGTTCATGTTCCGCAGCGTTGCCAAGAGCGCCACCGCAGGTACCCCGGGCGCCATGCAGAATTTTTGCGAGTGGGCGATCGAATTCATCGACGGCAGCGTGCGCGGCTCATTTTCCGGCAAGAACAAGATGCTAGGTCCTTTGGCGCTGACCATCTTCTTCTGGATTTTAATGATGAACATGATGGATCTGCTGCCGATAGATTACACCTCCCTGTTGATGCATCAACTCGGCGTTCCGTACTTCAAGGTGGTTCCCACCACCGACCCAAATGCCACGTTCGGCATGGCGATCGGCGTGTTTTTGCTGGTTCTGTATTACAGCGTCAAGATGAAAGGTTTGGGCGGGTTCATGGGTGAATTGACCCTGCAGCCGTTCGGCAAATGGGGCATGCCAGTCAACCTGCTGCTGGAAGGCGTCAACCTGATCGCAAAGCCGATCTCGCTGGCCTTGCGTTTGTTCGGCAACATGTATGCGGGCGAAATGATCTTCATACTGATCGCGCTGATGGGCGGCGCCTGGGCGGGCGCAACGATCGGCAGCGCAACCCTGTACGGATCACAGATCCTGTTGTCGCTGGGCTGGGCGATCTTCCACATTCTGATCGTGACCCTGCAGGCGTTCATCTTCATGACGCTGACCGTGGTCTATCTGGATATGGCACACCAGGAACATCATTAAGCAACCGCTACATCGATTTTGATTTTATAACTTAAACTTTTTAACCAGGAGAAACAAAAAATGGAAATGGCAAATGCACTGCTGTACATCGCTGGAGCGCTGATGATGGGTCTGGGCGCGTTGGGCGCGGCCGTTGGTATCGGTATTCTGGGTGGCCGCTTTCTGGAAGGCGCCGCACGTCAACCGGAACTCATCCCTATGCTGCGCACACAGTTCTTCGTGGTGATGGGCTTGGTCGATGCGGTTCCGATGATTGCAGTCGGTATCGCGATGTACGTCATGTTTGCGGTAGTGAGCTAATTAGCACTAGCGTCAACGCATAATTCAAGAAAGGTAGCTTGCATGAATATCAATGCAACTCTTCTCGCTCAGACGATCATGTTCGCACTGTTCGTGTGGTTCTGCATGAAATTCGTCTGGCCCCCGATCATGGCTGCGCTGGATCAACGCCGCAAGCAGATCGCCGACGGTTTGGCGGATGCGGAGCGTGCCAGGCACGATCTGGAATTGGCCGCCAAGCGTTCCGCAGAGATTTTGCGTGAAGCGAAGGAAAGGGTCGGCGAAATCGTGACCAATGGTGAAAAACGCGCCAGCGAGATCGTCGAAGCAGCCAAGGTGCAAGCCAGGGTGGAAGGCGATCGCATCATCGCCGGTGCCAAGGCAGAGATCGACCAGGAAGTATTTCGCGCCAAGGAACAATTGCGCACCCAGGTGTCGGCTATCGCGCTGGCTGGAGCCGGCAAGATCCTGGGTCGTGAAATCGATGCCAGGGCGCACAGCGACCTGCTCGATAAACTCGTCGCGGAAATCTGATCGCCATGTCCGAAGCCATCACTACAGCGCGACCCTATGCCCAAGCGGCCTTTGAGGAAGCGCAGAAGCTCGGGGACCTGAAGGGCTGGTCTGAAATGCTGCTGGCTCTCGCCGAAGCGGTTTGCCACCCGGAAGTTCGCGCGGTGGTCACCAATCCCCGCGTTGCCAAAAAACAAATCGAAAGCCTGATGGAAGGTTTGCTGGGTAGCCAGGCAAAACCCCAGCAGCGCAACTTTATCAGGGTGCTGGTGGACAATCAGCGCGTGCTGCTGCTGCCGGAAATAGCCGCCATCTTTGAAGCGTTGCGGGCTGAAGCCGAAAAAACCGTGAATGTGGTGGTGGACTCAGCGTTTGAATTATCTGCCGCGCAACAGCAAAAGATCGTCACAGCGCTGAAGGCGCGCATGGGCCGCGAGATCAAGCTGGTCTGTAAAGTCAATAAAGAATTGCTGGGTGGCGTGGTGATACGCGCCGGAGACAAGGTGATCGATGGTTCTGCGCGCACCCGTCTTGGCGAAATGGCAAACGCCCTGGCCTGAGGGACAAGCTGGCCTTGCTGGCTACCGGCCTGATAATGGATTTATCAATGAGGAAATACACATGAAGCTCAACCCTTCTGAAATTAGCAATCTGATACGCAGCCGCATCGACAACTTCGAGGCCCTGACACAAGCGCGCACCGAAGGCACGGTAGTCAGCGTCACCGACGGTATCGTCCGTGTACACGGACTCTCCGACGTGATGCAGGGTGAGATGCTGGAATTCCCCGGCAACACCTTCGGTCTGGCGCTCAACCTCGAGCGCGATTCTGTCGGCGCGGTGGTGCTGGGTGAATATGAGCACATCACCGAAGGTGATACCGTCAAGTGTACGGGTCGCATTCTGGAAGTGCCGGTTGGACCGGAATTGTGCGGGCGTGTGGTGAATGCGCTGGGCCAGCCGATCGACGGCAAGGGACCGGTCAACGCCAAGATGACCGACAAGATTGAAAAAGTGGCGCCGGGGGTGATTGCGCGGAAGTCAGTCGATCAACCGGTACAAACCGGCTTGAAATCGATCGACTCCATGGTTCCGATCGGCCGCGGTCAGCGCGAGCTGATCATTGGCGACCGCCAGACCGGCAAGACTGCCGTGGCGGTGGATGCCATCATCAACCAAAAGGGTCAGAACATGACCTGCGTGTATGTGGCTATCGGTCAAAAAGCATCGACCATCGCCAACGTGGTGCGCAAACTGGAAGAGCATGGCGCACTGGGCTACACCATCGTGGTCGCAGCGACTGCTTCTGATTCAGCCGCGATGCAATTCCTCGCGCCTTATGCCGGTTGCACCATGGGGGAATACTTCCGCGATCGCGGCGAAGACGCACTGATCGTTTACGACGATCTGACCAAGCAAGCTTGGGCATACCGTCAAATTTCCCTGCTGTTGCGCCGCCCGCCCGGTCGCGAAGCCTATCCCGGCGATGTGTTCTATCTGCACTCCCGTCTGTTGGAACGTGCAGCGCGAGTTAACGCTGACTATGTGGAAGCGTTCACCAAAGGCGCGGTCAAAGGCAAGACAGGTTCGCTGACCGCATTGCCTATCATCGAGACACAGGCAGGCGATGTGTCCGCCTTCGTTCCGACCAACGTGATCTCCATCACCGACGGCCAGATCTTTTTGGAAACCGATCTGTTCAATTCCGGTATTCGTCCCGCGATCAACGCCGGTGTCTCGGTGTCACGTGTGGGTGGCGCGGCGCAAACCAAGGTGATCAAGAAACTCGGCGGCGGTGTGCGTCTGGCGCTGGCCCAATACCGCGAATTGGCGGCTTTCGCCCAGTTTGCATCCGATCTGGACGAAGCGACCCGCAAGCAGTTGGAGCGCGGTCGCATGGTGACCGAATTGATGAAGCAGCTGCAGTACTCGCCGATGTCGGTCGCAACCATGGCGGTCACACTGTTCTCGGTCAACAAGGGTTATTTCGATGATGTCCCGGTGAATAAAGCGCTGGCGTTCGAGGCGGCATTGCACTCCTACCTGAAATCCAATAGCAAAGCCTTGCTGGACGCGATCGAATCCAGCAAGGATCTGAATGCCGAAAATGAAAAACTGTTGTCCGCGGCGATTGAGAAATTCAAGTCTACGGCTGTTTATTAAGGGCGGGTTGAACTATGGCTGGCAGTAAAGAGATCCGCACCAAGATCAAGAGTGTAGAAAATACACGCAAGATCACGCGCGCCATGGAAATGGTCGCCGCAGCCAAGATGCGCAGGGCGCAGGAACGCATGCGCGCGGCCCGCCCGTACGCGGAAAAGATACGCGCAGTGGCTGCGCACTTGTCGCGCGCCAATCCGGAATACAAGCATCCGTTTCTGGTGAAGCGCACAGAAAACCGCAATGTCGGCCTGATCGTGGTCACTTCCGACAAGGGCCTGTGCGGCGGTCTGAATACCAACGTGCTGCGGCTCGCGGTGAACCGCATGAAAGCCTGGGAAGGCGAAGGCAAGGGTATCCTGGTGTGTCCGATCGGCAACAAGGGTCTGGGCTTCATGTCGCGCATCGGTGCCAGGGTCAAATCCAATCTGACTGGTCTGGGCGATACGCCGCATATCGAGAAACTGATCGGCGCGGTGAAGCTGATGCTGGACGCTTACTCGGCTGGCGAGATCGATGCGGTACACATCAGCTACAACCATTTCGTCAACACCATGAAGCAGGAACCGTGCGTGGAACAATTGCTGCCGCTTAGCGGCGAGCAACTGGGAACCACCGAGGGCAACTGGGACTACATCTACGAACCGGATGCCAAGCAGGTGATCGATGAGTTGCTGGTGCGTTACATCGAATCGCTGGTTTACCAGGCCGTGGTGGAAAACATGGCTTCCGAACAAAGCGCGCGGATGGTGGCGATGAAGGCCGCATCGGATAACGCCAAGAGCGTGATCGCAGAGCTCAAGCTGGTATACAACAAGGCGCGCCAAGCCGCCATCACCCGCGAGATTTCGGAAATCGTCAGCGGCGCGGCGGCAGTTGGTTAAGACCGGCACGGCAAAATAGAAAATTAATCTAGACGGGGAATCATCAAAAATGAAACAAGGAAAAATCGTTCAGTGTATCGGTGCGGTGGTCGACATCGAATTTCCACGCGATCAAATGCCCAAAGTTTACGAGGCACTGCAACTGGCGGACGCCGGATCCTCGGTTGCCGAAGAGGGTTTGACCTTTGAAGTGGAGCAGCAACTCGGCGACGGCGTGGTGCGCACCATTGCGATGGGCTCATCCGACGGCTTGCGCCGCGGGATGCTGGTCAATTCCACCGGCAAGGGGATTTCCGTGCCGGTCGGCAGCGGCACGCTCGGCCGCATCATGGATGTGCTGGGCCGTCCGATCGACGACGTCGGCGAGATCAAGTGCGCCGAAAGACGCGAGATACACCAGAAGGCGCCGAAGTTCGACGAATTGTCTCCTTCCATTGATCTGCTGGAGACCGGCATCAAGGTGATCGACCTGGTTTGCCCGTTCGCCAAGGGCGGCAAGGTTGGCCTGTTCGGCGGCGCCGGTGTGGGCAAGACCGTGAACATGCTGGAACTGATCAACAACATCGCCAAACAGCACGCCGGACTTTCGGTGTTTGCCGGTGTGGGCGAGCGCACCCGCGAAGGCAATGACTTTTACCACGAAATGTCGGAAGCGGGCGTTATCCAGTTGGACAACCTGCCCGAATCCAAAGTGGCCATGGTGTTCGGCCAGATGAACGAGCCGCCCGGCAATCGTCTGCGCGTGGCGCTGTCCGGCCTGACCATGGCCGAGTATTTCCGCGATGAGGGCCGCGACATCCTGTTCTTCGTCGACAACATCTATCGCTTCACGCTGGCCGGCACCGAAGTGTCCGCCCTGCTGGGCCGTATGCCTTCCGCGGTGGGTTACCAGCCGACACTGGCTGAAGAAATGGGCCGCCTGCAGGAACGTATCACCTCGACCAAGACCGGTTCTATCACCTCGATCCAGGCGGTGTATGTGCCTGCGGATGACTTGACCGACCCGTCCCCGGCGACCACCTTCCTGCACCTTGACTCCACCGTGGTGTTGTCGCGCGATATCGCCTCGCTGGGTATCTACCCTGCGGTCGATCCGCTGGACTCCACTTCGCGCCAGCTCGATCCGCTGGTGGTGGGCGAAGAACATTACAACGTGGCGCGCGGCGTGCAGGCTACCTTGCAGCGCTACAAGGAATTGCGCGACATCATCGCGATCCTGGGCATGGACGAATTGGCGCCGGAAGACAAGCTGGCCGTGGCACGCGCCCGCAAGATCCAGCGCTTCCTGTCACAGCCGTTCCATGTGGCCGAAGTATTTACCGGTGCGCCGGGCAAGTACGTGACGCTGAAAGACACCATCAAGGGTTTCAAGGGCATCGTCGATGGCGAATACGATCACTTGCCTGAACAGGCGTTCTATATGGTCGGCGGAATCGAAGAAGCGGTTGAAAAGGCCAAAACACTCTAAAGAGAACAGGGAACAACCATGGCAATGACCGTACATGTCGATGTGGTGAGCGCGGAAGCGTCAATATTTTCCGGACTGGCCGAAATGGTAGTCGTGCCCGGGGAAATGGGCGAGCTGGGCATCTATCCGCGTCATACCGCTTTGATGACGCGCATCAAACCCGGCTCGGTCAGGATCAAGCGGCCGGATCAGGAGCAGCAAGAACTGATCTACGTGTCGGGCGGCATGCTGGAAGTGCAGCCCGGTGTGGTGACCATTCTGGCCGACACCGCGATACGCGGCGACGACCTGGATGAGGCGCGCGCGTTGCAGGCCAAGCAGGATGCCGAAGAATCGATGAAGAACCGCACCACTGACATCGACTATGCGCAGGCGCAAGCCGAACTGGCCGAAGCGATCGCACAACTGGCGGCGATCCAGCAGTTGCGCAAACAGGCGGGACACTGAGCGCGCTGCACGGGAAAACATCCAAACCCGCAGAAAACAAAAAAGCAGCCGCGGCTGCTTTTTTGTTGCGTGCCATATTTTTCCCGGCTGCTGATCAAGCGACACACCCGCACCCGGTTGATCTTCACCTGGTGCTGCAAACTTTACCGGGCAGTGAGTATCCTTATGAAGCGCTCGATGGCATACCAGACCGACAGGAACGCCAGCCAGATCAACACACCAACTGCAGAACCGAACACCACACTTTCAACGGATAATCCGAATGAAGGCGAAAATACCTCCCAGGTCGCACGGGCAATGAACGGATCCATTTTGGTGATCAGGTAACCGAGCTGGTGGAACAGGTCCGTATCGAGTGCCTGAAAGACGTTCTTTAATTGCTCGGCGGATTCCACCATGGCCTGTACAGCCGCACCCTCGTTGTAAAACGTCAGGTCGGTACTTTCCAGGTGGTGCTGGATGAGTTCATGAAGGCTGCCATGGTGGAACTGATTGGCAATCACCTGGAACGGTGCGAGATCCTGAAGAACCTGATCGAGCATTCCTCCCACACGTTGCCGATATTGCGCAATGAAGCTCGGTATGCACCCTGCCGCGACGACACCTGCCACCAGAACGATACGATCAAGAATTCCGCGTATGGAAATCATGGTTACCTGCAACAGTAGTTGAATCGGCCATTTCCCAAGAAGTACAGTGAAAGTCTAGCATAACGGCCAGCCGTGCACTGATAACACGATCATTTCGGACAGGCTTTACGTCTGACATGAAAGTTAAGGCTGTGATTTGCGGACCGGCTTGGCATCCGGCGCTTTCGTTTTGCCCGTGACCGACGGCTTGGCACTTTGCTTCAGTGCAGGAGCTGCTGCTGATGCGGCAGCAGCAGCCTTGGCTGCAAGCGCAGCGGCTAGCCGGGCGACGTTGCCACCGCTGGCAGCAGCAAAATCAAAGGCGACGTCAGGTGCGGCATAGCGACCGCTCACGCGTATCGGTACGGTGACTCCCTTCAACTCGAACAACTCACCACCCGTGCGCCGGTTGATCGAGGAAGAGACCGTGGCATTGAGCCGGTACGCTATCGTGCCGGAAGGATCGAAACCGCCTGCCCCGGCAATTCGTATCAATGGTGACTTCATTTCGAAACCGCTGGTGCTGACCTTGCCATCCTTGAAATCGAACCGCGCTGTTAGCACGGAAAATTGGGACTTGTCGGCGAAATTTGCCGGATGGATCCGCTCGGCACTGGTGGTACCCAAATCACTCTTGCCATCGATCAATGCCGCGCGCAGATTGATGCCGGCAAGCGAACCGTTGGCGAGAGCCAGCGAGAGCTTGCCGTCCAGAGTTTTGCGCAGCGCGCCGATACTGTTGCCCTGGGCGCTGATGTCCAAGTCGACAGAACCCTTGCCGGAAAGCTTTTCGGAGCCGGCTATGTCGGCAAGCAACGCACCTGTTTGCAAGTTCCTAAGGCTCTGCTTGAGCGAAATCATCGGTGACTCCTGTGCAGTTACGCGAATGCTGCCAGCCAGCGTGCCTCCATAAAGGCGGGCCGAAAGCGGTGCCATTTCTATCACCGACTTACCGATTTTGATATCCGCGGCAAGCTTGCTCACCAAGAACTTATCCAGCTTGATTTCATCTGCGCGCAGTCGGCCCTGCAGGGCCGTGTCCCTGAATCCGGTGGTATTGAAAGATGTCGTATCGTCCTGAAAATGTTTTATCCATGCGCCGGCAAGATAGCGACCCAAGTCGAGGCGGTTGATGCCGATGTCGACCGTGTATGCCGGACGATTGAAATCCTGCAGCGCGACAATGCCGGTGATCTTGCTGTCGTCCAGCTTTGCATCAAATGCAAACTTCGCACTTTGCCCGGCATAATCGACCACCATGTTGCCCGTAGCTTTTGCGCTGACCTCGCCGTCCAACGCCGGGTGAATGGCGGCAAGGGTAAGGTTGATCGCATCCAGTTGCAGTCTGGGAGAGGATTCGAAGTTGAAACTGGCCGGACTGGCCAGCTTGCCGTGGAGCGAGTTGCCGTCGCGCTTGAGATCGAATTCGGCGTTGAGTTCCGCAGCGCTGAAGATCCTGTTTTCGGATTCGAAAACCGGCATTTGCAATGTGACCGCAGAGATTTCATTGGGCTGGGACAAGTTCGCCTCGAAGGCAAGTTGGGTGCCGCTAAAACCGTGATTGCTGACTTGCAGCCTGGGAATGCCGAGCCTGGCTTCGAGACCGCGTTGCCCAACAATCCCGGTCGCCGAAATAACGAGATCCTCTGCCGTGAGTGAACCCTGTGCGGGATAGGAATTGATGCTTCCCTTGAAATAGAGCACCAGGTCGCTGACGCGCCCAGCCTTGCCCTCAAGCTTTCCCTCGAGTTCGGCGAATTCGTAGCGCCCCGCCTTGCGGTCGAAGAACAAACGGCTTTTTAAATTGACTGAGGAACTGACCTGCGAACTTTCAGAATCGAGGCGGAAGTTTGCCGTCAGGCTGCTGGGTGCCTTGTCGGCGAGCCGGCCGGTTTCAAGCTGCAATTCCTGCAACGAGACACGCTGCGACGCCAGTTCGTCCTGCCAATTGAGAGAAGAGTTGGTGATGCGCACGCTTTCAATGTCGAAAGTCAGCGGCGCCAGATGCTCGTCGCTGATCAGGAGATCATCGAAGTTGGTGCTGCCGTCCCTGAGGCGCGCCACATTGGCGTGTATCCCGTCGATCTCCACGCGGTCGAACACCAACTGTCTTCTGAACAACGGCCACCACGCGACATATAGCCGGGCATTGTTGATGGAGGCGAATTCCCTGGCACTGTTGCGCTGGCTCAATGACAGCTTGCCGGAATCAATGCCCAGCTTGGGCAGGAAGGTGACCTTGATATCGCCCTGCAGCACCAGTTCACGCTGCGTGCGTTCCTTGACGAACTGGATGATCTCCGACTTGAAATTGTTTGCGTCGAAGGTGAGGAGAAACAGGCCTATGGCGGCCGGGATCAACAGCAGAAAGAACAGCAGTGCGCCCAGCGCGTAGCGGTAATAGGTCTTGGCCAGTGCCTCGGCAAAGGGAATTTTGACCGGCCCGAACATCGACACCAGCATGCCGATCACGCCGGCCAGCCCGAACAGTGCGTATTTGATCGCTTTCATTCATCGACTCTTGCGGAATAAGCGGAAGCAGAACAGGTTCCGCATCTGTGCAGCGCAACTTGGGGTACCCGGTTCGCTAAAATATTCCAGCCAAATTTTGCTGTTGGTTTTCAAAACCCCGCGCCAAGACTGAGCGACATGCAAAGGTTCATACAAGGACGTACATGCATTCACGGATAACAAAATTCCAACCCGGTAATTTGAGTAAAACCCGCAGTCTTGTCAGTTGACCGCCTGTCTGCTTTTCTTCGATCGGTATAAACCAGACCACCCATCTTCCCCGTAGTAAACCATGGACCCTGCGTTCCGAATGGCCTGGCACTTCGGCGATCACCCGTGATCCTGATACCCATATTTCCCTTCAAAGTGAAGAAATCGGCATGAATGAACTGAGTATGACTAATATACTGATGCTCGAACCTGTGCGCTTTATACCAGAACAGGAGTACAGCGCAACGGTTACTTGAAGCAGGGTGCGCACTTTGGCGTTTCCCGCTCGACTGCCCGGTCAGGCGAAATGATCCTGTTTGGCAAGGTATTCCACAAGACGTTGCCGTCTCGCTTCAATAACGGACCTGTCTGATCCGCCGTCAAAGAAGTATCCCGGCGGAAACAGCGCGTAATTCTCCCCGCTTCTGAGCTTGAGGATGATGTAATAGAAGGCGACAAAGTTCGACTTTTTTCCGACAAAGCCAATACCGGTATCAACAATATCGCCGAATGGAATCGATCGTTGTTTTGTCCTGAACCGGTTCTTGTCTTCGACAACTATGCAGCGCGCCCCGGTATCGATGACAACAGTTTGTTGTCCCACCGCCAACAATGCGGAGATGCCGATGAGCAGCAGGATCAGCCCCGTTAAAAAACCCGCCAGACTGTTGGTCATGCCGTGGCTGTCAAAGTGACGGAAGCCGATTACCAGAACTATGCCGGGCACGATGCAAGCCCACGAAAGCATTGTCTGCTTGCCGGGATTGCTTTCAAATTTCAGCATGTCCACGGTCAATCATATATCGCTCTGGATCAGGCATCGTTCGCTTCGCCGGAAAAATATATGCTGATTACCGGCGGCAGAATCTTAGGCGATTTGATGCGCAGTTGCTTGTTGACATTGAATCGGCCGAATACAACCGTAATATCATTTACCGGCACTCCAAATTCCTTTGCAAGAAATCGGACCATATGATCGGTTGCCTTGCCTGCCACCGGCGCGGAAACGACACTGACCTTGAGTTGGTTGCCCTTGACCTTGCCAATGGCATCCTGCTTTGCGCTTGGCTTGCCAAGAATATTAACAACCAGCGTATCGTGATCCCAGGCACAGAAGGAATTCATTTCCGATACTTTTCGCGACACTCTATCTATCTCCAGCCTTTGATTATGCGCATTTCATTTTAAACCAGGAAGCCGGCGCAAAATATATGCATAACGATTGGAGCCTGCTGCCAAGCGGCAATTTTGCTGCCCCACTTTGCCAGTCAAGCAGTTGCACCAAAACGATTCGCTTCCTTGCCTTCCTGCGCCAACCACACGATCAAAACGATCCAGCCGATCACCGGAATGATCCAAAGCAGTTGAAACCAACCGCTCCTGTCCGTGTCATGCAGCCGGCGCGCCCCGACGGCCAGACCCGGCAAAATGGTACCAAGGGAAAAAAGCGCGGACGCCGCTTCACCGATAATGCCTGAAGCTATCGACGCCAACACCACAAACAGCGTCCACCACCAAAATTCAGACCGGGATGCGCGCCCATCGAATTCTGCATATTTGGAAAAACAAGTACTGATCGATTCGCCGAGCTTCATCAGGGTACCCCTTCATTCGTTTGTTGGATAAAAATTGCTGATACTGAAACTCAACTATGCCCTGCGCCTGAATCAAGTGAGCGCGCTGCGGCGTCGGCAGCTATCAACCATGCCTGAAGATCCGCGCGAGTGATCGCCGCCACCAGAACCCGAGCATGATCGACAGAACGGTAAAAAGAACCGCACCGATCCCACAGGCAATGCGCAAGTCCCTGGCCAGCCCCAACTGCTCCCGCCCCCGTTGCAGCTTCAGCTCGCCGGCATCGATTCGCTTTTCACCGCTGACGACCTTATCCTCTCCCTTGGCGACCTGCCGGTCTCCATCGGAGATCTGCTCCCTGGCCTCCCTGAAATTTTTTCCGCCTTTGAATACCTTGTCGGCGAACACCAGCAACAGGTTGTCTTCGGCCCGTTCGTACTCTTCCTTGCCTGCTGACAACTCCTGCTTGCCGGCCTCCAGCCTGGCTTTGCCCTCCTCGAGCGTGGCCTGTCCTTTTTCAAGCTGAATTTGACCGGTGGCTATTTGCTCTTTCCCGGAAGTGATCTTCGAGTCGAGATACAAATAGCCTGCCAACGAGGCAACGGCCAAGATAATGATGAACAGCAGCGCAAGAACCTTTACCATGGTGTTTCCCCCGGTGATCTATATGACCTTAAGCCCGAACTGACCGCTGCCCGGCAAGCAAGCGCAGCGCAGTTTACAGGGTGTCCGTGTTGACTGTGGCGGCAAGGCACTCAGTATTGCAAACTCATCGTCAGATCGACATTCTGACCGTCGTATGTGAAGCTGGCGGCTGAAAATGAAGGCGCGCCCATCATCCCTTTGGCATCGTTTGAAAACCCGTATCCTTCCGTTGGAACTCCCATCCAATTGGCATCCAGCTCGCCGTTCATGTTC
Organism: Gallionella sp.; assembly: GCA_041741275.1. Lineage (GTDB taxonomy): Bacteria > Pseudomonadota > Gammaproteobacteria > Burkholderiales > Gallionellaceae > Gallionella. The sequence goes on along the minus strand of JBGSKJ010000098.1, from coordinate 7,854 downwards.
TCGTCATGAATCACAGCCATCGCATACGTTCCGGGCGGGATGTCCTCAAAGTCGCAACGTGCCCGGTCCTTGCGGATCTTTATCACCATAACATTGGTTGCCATGCGCAGAAAATCTTTCGGGAAGCCTTGCGGAGACTCGAACAGCGCGCACGCCACGGTCCCGGTGCTGCTTTTTATGTTCAGGATATTCACGTGAATTCCGGGGCATGGCGATTCGGCAAAAACCGGGGCGGGAAGCGCCGCAAGCATCAGCACTGCGAACCTTGCCAGGCATTGAACCGCCTTGTGATCGAGCATGTGCGGATATTTGACCGTCGAAGCCACTGCTGATTTATGAATGGTTGGCTTGTTCATGATGATTTTTGCGTAGGCCTGCAGCGAATGGTTAGCCGCCATCTCCACAGCGAATCGCTTCTTCAATTGCACTGATGTCTATTTTTCTCATCTCCATCATTGCATCGAACGCGCGCTTGGCAACAGCAGGATTGGGGTCGGTGACTGCTTTTATTAAAACGACGGGGGATATTTGCCAGGACAACCCCCACTTGTCCTTGCACCAGCCGCACTCGCTCTCTTGACCGTCGTTGCCAACGATTGCGTTCCAATAGCGATCTGTTTCGGCTTGGTCAGTGGTTGCTACCTGAAACGAAAACGCCTCGCTGTGTGTAAATGCAGGACCGCCATTGAGCCCAATGCACGGGATACCCATGACGGTGAATTCCACTGTCAACACATCTCCTTTCTTTCCCGACGGAAAGTCTCCCGGCGCGCGATGCACTGCACCGACGAACGAGTCAGGAAAGGTATTGGCGTAGAACCGCGCGGCTTCTTCGGCGTCACCGTCGTACCAGAGGCAAATCGTGTTCTTTGCTGGAGTTGTCATTTCACTCCTTCACTGAGATAAAATTCTCGCGATTCCAACTCGACTCTACGTTGTCCGCATTGGCGGCTAACGGGGAATTAACCGGCTCCGCGCTTTTACGGAGTCCGGGTTGAATGTTGGGTTGGGCTGTTAGCCACTGAGACTCACACATGCACAGCTTGCGCCACCAGCCGTACGCCCAGTGCTGCGCAGACACGACTGATCGTGTCAAAGCGCGGATGCGCATTAGGTCTGAGAGCCTTATACAGAGCCTCGCGGGTCAGGCCGGATTGCTTGGCGATCTCGCTCATGCCCCGCGCGCGGGCAATGTCGCCCAAGGCTGCTGCCAGCAAAGATGCGTCGTTATCTTCTAAAACAACAGTCAGATACTCAGCAATCGCCTGTTCGCTATCGAGATACTCGGCGGCGTCAAAATCAGGCAGGTCGGCAATGCGGATTTTCTTGGTCATGGTTTACTCCTCAATCATCGCCGCGAGTTTCACGGCCTTGGCAATATCGGCAGCTTGTGTGGATTTATCACCGCCGCCCAGCATCACAATCAACACCGACCCGCGTTGGATATAGTACATGCGCCAGCCCGGCCCGAAATGTACGCGCATCTCGAACACGCCATCGCCAACGGGGGTGACATCCCCCAGATTGCCCAGCGTGACCTTACGCAAACGCTTCACCAAACGGCGTTGTGTCAGGCCATCACAAATACTGTTGAGCCAATCATTAAATTCGTCGGTGCGCTTGATCGAGAACATACGCAAACTGTAGTCGAACGATTACAAAAAGTCAATGCAACTTGACATGGCAAATTGCCGAAACATTTCGGGGTGGTGCCTAACGTTTGAGTTAAACGGCGCGCCGCTTCTGGCGCGTCCCGCTTGAACGAGGGGTTAGACTGGGCGATGGCTCCACAAGCCGCCCCGACACAAACTTGTGAAGGACGCTGGCGATTAACGTCTGATATGGCATACCTTCTTCAAGTGCTCGGGCCTGAATATCCATCAGGTCTGGCGTGGAAAGACGGATATTGACCCGTTTTTCCTTGAGAAAAGTTGCTGTGGCAGCAGCTTTGAATTTTGCCAACTCTGCTTTAGAAGGGGAGGTGGACTTGAACTCTCCCTTTTCATAGGCGGCCAAAATACCTTTTTCAAATGCATCAAGTTTTTTCATCTTGGTTACTCCTCAGCAAATAGTCTCTGGTAGCCTTCCTGCTTGGAATTACTGTCTTCAAGAAATAGTAATCCTGTTCTTCAACGTAGGTGTGAACTTTCGGCGTTAAGGAGCCATTTCGTTTCCGGCGTTAAGGAGCCAGTAGATTGTCGGCGTAATGGCGCCACTTTATTTCCGGCGTAATGGCGCCACTTTATTTCCGGCGTTAAGGCGCCACTTTGAAGCCTTTATCAGGGGCTCGAACTTTCATTGAACAACTAGACTCCCGGCATTTTGCCGGGAGGGGTTGTGAGTAAAAGGAGGTTCGAGATGTATCAATACCGCAATGTCTTGGTGCGCATGCGCCAAGGCGATTCAGATCGGGATATTGCCCGGTCTAAAACGATGGGGCGCAAAAAGATCGCACAAGTACGTGAGATCGCCAACGAACGTGGCTGGCTTGCCCCCGAGTTTCCCTTGCCAGATGACGGAGTGTTGTCCACGCTGTTTGAGCGCAAGGAGGTTTTGCCTGTCAGTTGTGTTTCAACGTTGGAGCCTTGGCGAGAGCAAGTTACCAAGTGGCACGCGGCCGGTATTCATGGCAGCACCATCCACGCCACGCTGGTTCGCAACCATGGCTACACCGGCAGTTATTCCTCGGTGTATCGCTTCTTGGGGCAACTCGTTTCCCTACAGCAGCCGGATGTTCCGCTACGCCTGACATTCAAGCCGGGCGACGCGGTGCAGGTTGATTTCGGCTCCGGCCCGCTGATCACCGATGTGTACACAGGTGAGATATTCAAGACCTGGTTCTTCGTAATGACCTTGTGCTGGTCGCGTCACCAGTATGCCGAGTTCGTTCGAGATCAGACCGTGCCGACTTGGCTGGGGTGCCATCGACGCGCGTTTGAGTCGTTCTCGGGTGTGCCGTCACGCGCCATCATCGACAATGCCAAGTGCGCCATCACCAAAGCCTGCGTCTACGAGCCGAATGTGCAACGGGCCTATGCCGAATGCGCCGAGGGCTACGCATTCAAGATTGATCCCTGTCCGCCACGCGACCCGCAAAAGAAAGGGATTGTTGAAGCGGGCGTCAAATACATCAAAGGCAGCTTCCTGCCGCTGCGCGAATTCCGTGATCTGGATGACGCCAACCGCCAGTTGCAAGCGTGGGTGATGAACGAGGCGGGCAACCGCATTCATGGCACGACCCGCGAGGCACCGCTCAAACGCTTTGCCGAGGTTGAGAAAAGTCAGCTCCGCGCGTTGCCCACGGTGCCGCCTGAGTTGGCAAGCTGGGTCAATGTCACCGTGCACCGCGATGCGCACGTCCAATATGAGAGCAACTATTATTCGGTGCCGTTCCGGCTGATCGGTTGCGCCTTGTGGCTTAAAGCGACCGACACCATGGTGACGGTGTATCGCGAACACGAATCGGTTGCCAGTCACGTGCGACTGACGGGGAAAGGACAGCGCGATACGGTAATCGACCACATGCCACCGGAAGCGCAGGCGTGGCAAATGCAGGACACGCAATGGTGTTTGAAATCGGCCGAACAGATTGGCCCCGCCTGTTATGCCATGGTGCACGCCATGTTCGGCGACCATGTCTTAATAAAAATGCGTGCCGTGCAGGGCGTACTGCGGCTCAAACAGAAATACGGCGGCACTCGATTGGAAGCTGCTTGTTCGCGGGCCAACCATTACGGCACGCCAGGCTACAAGGTGGTCAAGACGATTCTGGAGAAGGGGCTGGATCAGCTCACCCCTCTCTTAGCCTTCGATGCCCTTGCGTCTACCTACACCCAAGGCGGCCGATTCTGCCGCGACACCCAAACCATTCTTCAATGAGGACCACCATGCATCCGATTCCCGAACTGACACCCCTGCTCAAACAACTGCGCCTGTCCGGCATTCTTGATTCGCTCGAAGCCCGCAACCGCGAAGCCATCGACCGCAAGCTGGCCTTCACCGATTTCCTCAGCCTGCTGATCCACGACGAAGTCGCCCGGCGGGAGCAGAAAAAACTGGATATGCGACTGCGGCGAGCGAGTTTCCGTAACCAGAAAACACTGGAAGGCTTCGACTTTGACCGGCTGCCCAATCTGAACCGTGCGGCAGTCCATGACTTGGCGACCTGCCGATTCATAGAAGAAAAAGTCGCCGTATTGATTGTGGGGCCGTGCGGCACCGGCAAAAGTCATCTGGCTCAATCGCTGGGTCATGCGGCTGCTCGTCAGGGTTATGACGTGTTGTTCATCACGCAGACCCAGCTCCTGAGTAGCTTGCGCGCAGCGCAGGCGACCGGCAATTACGCACGGCGATTTCAACATCTGGTCAAAGTGCCACTGCTGATCATTGACGATTTCGGACTTAAACCCTTGCGCTCGCCTGAAGATGAAGACTTCCATGACTTAATCGCCGAACGTTACGAGCGCGCCGCAACCATTCTGACCAGCAATCTCGACTTTGATGAATGGGGTGAAGCCTTCGCCGCCAATAAAATGATCGGCGCAGCAACACTGGATCGATTACGCCACGGCGCTTATCGCGTGGTTCTGGATGGGCCGAGTTACCGTGACCCAAAGCCCATGCCGGAAAAATCAAAACCGCCAGCAGGGAAAGGAGGTAAACCGGCTCAGGCTTGATGTCGGTACGCCGGTAAAAAATGCGATTGCAAAAACAGCATAAATCACGCATTCTTTACCCCCAGTTTGAGCCCCTGAAATGACACTTCAAAGTGGCGCCATTACGGCGGAAATCAGTGGCGCCTTAATGCCGAAAAGTGACAGTAGGGCACCAAGTAAACATAACCATCAAAAGCCACGACAAAAACAGACTGACTTGGATACTTTTCCGTATTTGGATGGCGCAAGATGTCAAGCAAGCCATCGGCCTCTATAGCAAGCGCGATTACCTCGAACGAGATGTCGCGCTCAACTTTGAGCGTTTCGTTTTTGTCGTGATTCCAGCGAAACGGTTTCATGCCGCTAGTTTATCTTGATGTGTGCCTATTGTCACCTTTTGGTGCATGGTGTCTAACGCCTGAATGAAGGGGCTGCGGCGCGCAACACTTTGAAGAGAACAGAAGCACTTATTTCCGCAGTCCCGCTTGCATGACGGGTTGTGCGGCATCTTTCAACGGAGATTGTATGTTAGAAAACATATTGCACACGGCATTATTAGTACTGGTTACAGCGCTATTTTTGCGCAAAGTTTCACCGGATGACGCGCCCGTGTATTGGCAAGCAACCGTCATTGGATCGGGCGCTGTTTCACTGGTGACTGCATTCGTAGCTGCATTGATGAAAATATGGCAATGACGCACAACGTAGAAGTGAGCGGCCTGCGCAGTTTTTCGCGCAGGTCCGCTCGACTGAAAGGTTATGCGGCATGGGGCAGAAGGCACTCAATATCGCGCAAGTGCTTTTGCATTGCAGCCTCCTCCGAAGCGACAGCAAGTTTCTTGAGTTCAATGAGTGACTGCGCAGACGCAATGAAAACTGGAACACCGAGCACCTTTCCGCGAATAGCTTGTTGTGTCACGCCTTCGTAAGAGGGGCCATCCTTGCGCGGTGTAAGTAGCTCCGCGTAATGCTCTTTCTTCAGTGGCACCTGCAACCCAGGACGGCAAAAAGATTGCGGGTCAGTAACTGCGTACCCCAACCGAGATAGCGCTTGGCTAATACGAACTGCATTTTCTTTCGTTGGATTCACCAGTAGGTCCATATCGTCGGCCTGACGGTCGGCGCAGTACCATGCAACCGCCAAGCCTCCCACAAGGACAAACTCTACACCGCACTCGGAGAAGACCTGAACGATCTCCTTGTTGGAGCCTGTGCAGTGAAGGTCATCGCCGATTCGGTTCATGACGCATAACGTAAAGTTGAGGGGCGCGCCGCTTTTGGCGCGTCCCTCTCGAACGCCATGTTGGGCGTTATTTGCTGCCATTGTGTTTGACGGGTAACTTCGTTCCACTTGTGATTTCCCACCGAGCGCGAAGATTCGCAATGAAGCCCATGCGATTTTTGCGCATTGCGCGAACGACTGCGACCGGGGCTGCCGTCTCTTCGTGGCGGGATGCCCACAGAACTATTTCAATGAGCACCGGCGCTAGGTCAATGCCCTTCTCTGTAAGGCGGTAGATGTGACGGCGACCATCGTCCGGGTCGCTAAGTTTTTCGATGATGCCCGCGCGCTCAAGCCGTTGCAGCCGATCCGAAAGAATATTGGTTGCGATCTTCTCTTCCCCACCCAGGAATTCATTGAAGCGCGTCGCGCCGGTAAATAGCAGGTCGCGTACAACGAGTAACGACCAAGAATCTCCCAGCATTTCAAGCGCAATGCTGATCGGACAGTTCGAGCGGCGGTTCGATAGATTTTTCATCTTTCGACTGCGCGAGCTGGGTTCAAGTACGTGTGCTTTCGACGTGTGATTTTAGATTCCCGAAAACTTCCTGGACACTGGCATTCAGCTGCGTTTCCGCAAATGCCGCCGCAATAAGAAACTCCGACAAAGGTGTCGGAGTTTCCTATCATCTCTAGACTCCTTAGATTATTTCACACTGTGCAAGGCGATGCGATTACCTTCGGTGTCTCCGAATATTGCCATAAAGCCATTTCCACCAATGCTAGTTTTTTCCTGCAATACCTTCCCTCCGGCCCCTTCGACTCGTTTAAGAGGAACAGATAAATCTTCCCCGCCGTTAAGGTAGAGAAGCGCCCCTTTATCCGCGACCATTTCTTTATCTTCAACTAAGCCGCCTGACGCAACTCCAGGAGCAAAAGGAAACATAGCGTACCTTTTAGGGGCCCCTTCCATTTCGCTAATCTCAGCTTCAAACACTTTTGAGTAGAATTTCATTGCGCGATCTAAATCTTTAACTGGAATATCAAACCAAACAGCAAAATTTTTCATCGAAATCTCCTTTATTTATTCCTTGCATTATGCAAGTGTTTTTAGAATACCAGATATAAATTGTAAAACGCAAGTGAAAAGAGAGTCTGCTATGACGCCCAACGTAGAAGTCACCGGCGCTGCGCGGCTTTATCGCGCAGCGTCCGTGTGGACTGCCGGGTTAGGTATCATTTTCCTCAGCCCCGTTTTCTTCTCGTTCAATAGCAATCTCATCAAGGCGTTGGCCGTGCCTGTTAAGAAGCTCCCAAAGATCAGCATAGAAAAAGTGGTCGATGGTTTTGATGTGCTGTGAAAGCAACGCATCCTCAACCATATTCGGGCGAATGTCGCAGTAATACACACCGTCCAATGGGTTCAGCTTGACCGTATATGCCTTGAAGTGACCAGGCAAAAACGTTGCGCTTACCCCATATTCATTTTCTCGCTTCGCCTTCTTCCGTTGAACATCGTTCAAGAAAATGGCGATATGGGGCAGAGCAGTATCAGTGAGGCGGTTGTAAAGAAACTTGTCCATGAAGACCTTATCGATCCGGTCTTTACTTGACGTTTTCACCGAGCCAATAATTTTCAGTTCGTCGTCTTTACTTAACAACAAATCGTGCTGATAGCTTGACTTGAACAGTTCGGTTCCATCCGCATCTTTTACCGGAACTTGCATCGTCCCTGATACACAGTCCACATTAAGCGACACGATCAACAACCGAATAAGCCGCTCAAATAAATCGCCATTCACTTTTCTGGCTTGGTTCGATTTCCCGGCAGGCAGTCCATCTAGTACCATGTAACAATTATAATTTCGGATAAAGACGCGTCAGCTTGGTCCGCGCATCCGAAGTTGTAAATTGCCAGTTAATCTTTTTCAAGCTGTTGTTTCGGTCTTGCTCCCATGCAACCACTTCGGCCTTCAT
>JBGSKJ010000097.1:0-23743 GCA_041741275.1 Gallionella sp. | reverse complement strand
CTCCCCCTTGCAGGGGGAGGGCTAGGGAGGGGGTAGAAGCTCGGCTTGCCCCCACTGTTCTACCCCCATCCTAATTGCCCCCTCGTTTCGCTCTCCCCCACTGCAAGGGGGAAGGAATGTTCGTAGTGCCCGGTAGAGCGGACTCCATTTCATTGCATCCGCGCTATAAACCCAATTCAAACATCTGGTATTCTCGCCACATGAAAAAAACCGTCCCGACCAAGCCCGAGATCGCACTGCTGGAGCCGTTTGTCGGCCTCACGCTGGAGCGTATCTATGTTCCGACAACCAAGCAAGAGTTTGCGTCCGCCACTGCCGAGATCAAGGCGGCGGGCATCGTGGGATTCGATACCGAATCCAAGCCGACGTTTGTCACGGGCGATGTCAGCGAGGGGCCGCACGTGGTGCAGTTTGCGCTGCACGACAAGGCATTTCTGTTTCAATTGCATCGGGAAGAGGGGCTGCCGTTCCTGCTCGAGTTGCTGCAATCGGAACAGCTCATCAAGGTCGGCTTCGGCCTCAGGTCGGATCGCAAGCATATCCTTGCGAAACTGGGCGTGCATTTCAACGCGGTGGTGGATCTCAATACGGTGTTCAGCATGGACGGCCACCACAAGGAGATGGGCGTGCGGGGGGCGGTGGGCTTGGTGTTGAAGCAGCGCTTCGCCAAGTCCAGGCATGTGACCACCTCCAACTGGTCGCAACACCAGCTCAACCCGCAGCAAATGCTCTACGCGGCAAACGATGCCTACGCGGCGCTGAAAGTTCTGGAGGCCCTGGACTTGCGCCGTGAGGATTTGCCGATCATGGGGGTGGCTCAGCCAACGCTCCAAACCAATTCAGGTAATTCATCCACAGAGCCGAGCCTGGCCAGCGGACTTGAACGCAACCAATCCTGAAGCTTGCCGGTCAGCTTTGCGTCGCCCGTCACTTTGATCTCACCCTTTTTTACCGCATCGCGAAACTGTTGTTGGCAGATCCAGATCCCGGACATCGTTTTAAGCGAGCACTTGATCAAAATATCAACTTCATGGCCGGGGTTGCTCAGGCATAGGTCTATCTCGCCGTTCTCGCTGACCAGCCACCAGTCCCGTTCCCCTTTTGGGGCATCAAGATATTCAAATTGAACGACGATACGATGCCTGGGAAAAACCGCAGGATCAACGGTCCGGCGCATATCCCACATCAATAAGCCGGCATCCAGATCGCCCTTGCTTAAATTGGAGGGCGCCCAACGATGACCCCATGCGCCAAGCAGCTCTATGACCGGACGCAACTCCAACCCGGCGGGCGTCAGGCTGTAGGTATAGTTGCCTTTGCTGCCCGTGATCTTTATCACGCCGGCCTCTGCCAACTGTTTAAGGCGCGCAGACAATAAGGTGGGCGACATCAGAGGCACGCCCTTTTTTAACTGATTGAATCGGGTACTTCCCGCGATCAATTCACGCACGACTATCAAGGTCCAGCGCTCGCACAATAATTGGGTTGCTTGCGCCAAAGGGCAGAACTGACCGTAAGAATTCATTTGAATTTTCCCCGTGTTGATTTAGGGAACCTCTGATTAAGTCCACCATGAGCCGCGTTGCTGACAAAAACGGGATGATCGCAAGGAGCGCGACGCCGGTCGTAGTTATTCTACGATGCCAAGGAGCGCAACACCGCGAGAGCCCGTTTTTGTTGCAAACCGCAAGGGAATTGGCTTTGCGGGCGGTCTGCTACGTCAAGCTCCTGGCGAAGGGAATAACCATTCGCGTCGTCGCTTTTCTTGCATCCCATCCCGCAAAGCCGAATTCGCGGCCATGTGGGACTTAATCAGAGGTTCCTTAGAAGCTGTTCGTCGTCTTGAACACTACAGATATTGTACTTCTGAATTTCCATGCTTGATGCTAGTTTATGCATGCTTCAATCGCCAGGAGAGTTTTTGGGGGCAAATTCTTGTTAACTTAGGAGAGCATCATGGACAAATCACTTTTTGAAAGACTGGGCGGGACCGAGGGAATAACCAAAATAGCAAGTGACCTTATAGATAATGATGTGGCAAATAAAGCGACTGCCCCGCGATTTGCCAAAAGCGATATTCCAAAAATGAAAAATGCTGCCGCCACATTTATCATTTCCGGAACAGGCGGCCCCAATGTTTACAAGGGTAAGGATGTGTTGTCAGCGCATAAAGGCATGAATATTTCTCCGGTGGAGTTCATGGCGACCCTGGATAATGCTTTAGATGCGTTGAAGAAAAATAATATCGGTCAACGCGAACAAGAAGAGGTCTTATACATACTTTACAGCATGCGGTCTCAGGTTGTGCTCGTTTGAATAATGCGGGTTTTTACGTAGGATTGGAATGAAGATCTGAGCTAACGGGTCCGTTGAGCCAATGGGTAAACTTCTAATAATTCTCCAAAGAAGCCGAACCTGATATCTACTTGACCAGCGAGACGAATTCCTCGAATTTCCCGCCGCCGGTCTTGGGCAGTTCTTTATTGAAGTAGCTGAAGCGCAGCGGAAATGGTTGTCCCAGCGCGCTGTGGATCATTGCGCTGAGCCGTGCTTCCTGTTCGCCCGATAGCGGATGTTCCACCACCAGCTTCACTTCGATGTCGTCGAGCGCGTGCTGGACGACCTGGTATTGTCTGATGGCTGCGACTTCACGGAACCGGTACGCGCCGACCAGCGGCCAATGGCGTTTGCCATCGGGGAATATCACCATGTTGCGCCGCCTTCCCATGATGCGTGACAAAGTCTGCAATCCGCGTCCGCATGGGCAGGCGGGTCCGACTTCCGCATAGTCGCGTATTTCATAGCGAATGATGGGGGTAGCGAAATTGTGCAGGTCGGTGATGACGATCCGGCCGGTCTCGCCCGGTTTGCACGGGCGTCCTTCATCATCCAGCACTTCCACGATCAGGCTTTCGCTCTGGACGTGATACAGCCCGCTGACCGGGCATTGCAGCGCGATGAGTCCGACTTCCTGCGAGCTGTACATATCCACGATCTCGATTCCGCCCAGACTGCGGCAACGTTCGCGCAGTCCGGGGTGCAGCGTCTCGCCTATCGTGCGGATCTGGCGCAGCGAAGGTGGAAGGGTGTCGCCACTTTCGTAGCGATCCAGCAATGCAACGAGATTGGAAGGGTAGGTCAGCAGATAACGCGGGTCGATGCGGACGAGCCATGCGGCCTGTTGAGCGACATCCATGGCAAGCGGCTGCGCATATGACGGTCCCGTGTCGAACAGCAGGTTCGCCGGATGTCCCCAGCCGATCCGAGCCGCTTCGAGCGGGTCATCCAGAGTCGGGGTGACTGCCTTGATCACCGCGAGGGTGGCGGAGAAATCGCGCTGGTGCCACAGATGCTCGCGCATCGCCAATGCCAGCCACATCAACTGCGTGACATCGGTTCGCAACATCGTGACCACCTGACCCGTCGAGCCGGAGGTCTGGATCTGATGCGCTGCACCATGCTTGAGCGGCAGGACGCGGCAGTGGATGTGTTCTGCGTGTTGCATCAATTCGGCCCGGCTCAGCAGCGGGATGGTTGAGAAGGTCCCGGCTGTCCATGCCTGATCCGTGTTCAGGCCCGCCTGCTCGAAACGGCTGCGGAAGAACGGCGATTGTCGCCAGGCATGTGCCGCGAGCAAGCCGAATTGTTCGTGTTGCTTTTGCAACAGTTGTTCGGGTGACCACCACTGGCTGTCGTCGAGTTGCATCAACAGGGCGAGCAGGTTGGCGGCGACGGGATCGGGAATGGCCGGCCAGGCGATCCCGGCCACACTGCTTTTCAAGTTCCGGAGTTGCTTCATTTCGGTTTGACCATTGGGCGAAAAATCTCCCTCCCCTATGCAGGTGAGAGGGATGATTGGGTCTAAAGGTTGGTCGGGGTTCATCCGCGCGATTCCAGAATGAGGATGGGGCAGCGTTCGGCAAGCTCATACGAACCTTGTATCAAACCGGTCTCCCTGAGCGACGGGTGAAGAGTCTTGCGCACCTGTGACAGTGTCGGATAACTATACCGTGCTGCGGAGCCGCGATAGAAATCGATCGTGTCGATATCTTCGGCATGCCACCCGGTCGCGGATGCGAGCAGCTTCCGGTCGGGGATCAGTCGATCAAAGGTCGCACAAGTCTCGGCAACACCGAGGTTGTGGTCTGCCGATTCCGAAGCGATCGCCATCGACAAGCGCCATTTGAATGCATGGAAGCCCTTCATCTTTCCGCTGAGCGCCTCATGGCAAACCAGCTCGCGGCTTTCTTTCTGCTCCGGGCTGACGAAGAGCCTGAGTAATACCTTTCCTCCGGGGCGGATCGTCCGGCTGAGTTGTTCGAAGAATCTCTCGTATTGCACGGGATAGGACAACAGCGTCAAACAGCCGTCGCCGATGATGGTGTCGAACGATCCCTTCGGAAATGGTAGCGCCAGCCAATCTCCCTGGAGTGCTGTTTTGCCGATCTTCCGGCTGGTCCAGAGCGCGGCGATCATCGCGGCGCTGTTGTCGATCGCGGTGAGCGCGGGGGAGAGTCCGGCCAGTTCCGGAGTCACGCCCAGCAGCAGGCAACGACCGGGATCGTTCCCCAGCGCTTGCCGGAAATTCGCAACATCTTCCGCACAAGGTCGCAAGGGCGAACCGATCCTGTTCCACTGTTTTGCGAAATCCTGCCAGTGCTTGTTTTGGGGAGAGGAGGGCATCAAGGTCGGATGATGTGATCGTGTTCAGGATTGTAGCGGCGGAATCCGCTAGCAAAGTCCCTTTTCTTCGAGCGCCCTGAACAAGTGTTCGATGTTCTGCTGGGAAAAGGAAGCGCCGCGCCGCTCGACCAATTCCACGCGTACCCCTGTTGCCGGATCGCGCTGCAAGAAGACTTGGCGTATCCCGTCGTCACTGAGGATGGGCGTGTCGGCGTGGCCACCTGCCTTGGTCACCCTGTCGATAGCCTGGTCCAGATCGCTGACCGCGAAGGCGATGTGATGCATCCCCGCGCCGTATGCCACCAAAAACTTCGAGACCTGCGATTCTGGCGACGTACCCTGAACCAGTACCACGGTCGCGCCTCCGGATTTCAGGACGGCAGATAACATGCCGGAGTGGTCGCCGGACATTTCGCTTCGTTCTGCCAGGGAGAAACCCAGCGCCGAGGAATACCATGCGATGGAGGTTTCGATGTCCTCGACGGCGATGGCGACATGGTCGATACCGAGGATCAGGTCAGCCAGTTGTGTCGCGAGTGTGTTTTCCATGTTCGCCTTGCCCTAACGATTTGGAACCAGGTCGCCCAGCTCATCAAGCAAAGGCCCGAGGAATCTTTCATACTTGCGCCAGCGTTCCACCGAGGTGTTGTAGATCGGTTGGCGCACCTGCGTCACGCTTGCGGTGCGGACCTGGCGTTTGGTCTTGTGGAAGTCGAGACAGGCCGGATCCCATTCCAGCCCGCAATAATCGAGCAGGCGGCGCGCCTGTTTTTCCTGATCGGCCACGATGTCCTCGTAGTTGATGTCGAGAAATGCATCGCCGGGCAACACCTTGCGCCAATGATCCATCAGGCGTGCGTAGCCGGCGTAGTAGCTGCCCAGCTCGGCCAGGTCGTAAGTGTGTTCCTGCTTGCGGTTGAACAGGCGCGTGAAGCAGGACAGGCAGGTGTCCACCGGGTTGCGGTTGACGTGGATGATCTTCGCGTTGGGCAGCATCAGATGGATCAGCGGGACCGCGAAAAAATTCGCCGGCATCTTGTCGGTGATGTGCTTCGCGTCAGGTGAGCGCTGCTTCAGGCCGGCGATGTATTCGGCGCCCCAGGCGCCGAGTGTGGAATGATCGAGATAGCGCAGATTGTCAGGGAAGCTCGTCGTTTCCGGATCGGTCTTGCGGTGCGCGATGCGCAACAGCTCCGGCAACTCGCCCGCACCGTACACATCCGGATGGCTGGCGATGATCTGTTCGGTCAGTGTGGTGCCGGAACGCGGCATGCCGAGCACAAAGATCGGCAGGCCGGAAGGGTCGCCGCCGCCGCGCAAGCGGTCGATCGTCTCTTTGCTGAAGACCTGTCCCAGTTCGGTGAACTGCCGTTCCGCCGCAGCCGGGTCGTAGCTCAATTTCGCGCGTTTCAGCTTGCAGCCTGCGAGAAAGTGCGGGAATGCCTTTTCATAATCCTTGATATCGTCATAACACTTGCCCAGCGCAAAGTGCAGCGACATTTTGCGGTTGCCGGAATGATTCGCGGAGTCTTTTTCAAGTTCGACCAGGGCGGCGAAGTTCTCGTCATCCGCCGTCACCTTCTTCGACTGAACGAGATGGATGCGTGCGGCCACATTGTCCGGTTTGAGCGTCAATGCGCGCTGGAACAATTCTTCGGCACGCTCCGCCTCCCCATTCTCGACGCACAGATGTCCGAGGCCCAGCAGTGCTTCATCACATTTTGGCTCGATCTCCAGTGCGCGTGCGAACTCCGCTTCCGCACGTTCCGGACGCGAGGTCTCGGAATAGATGCTGCCTATCAGCGCATGAGCTTTCGGATTCTTCTCGTCGATCTGGAGCGCACGCAGCGCGGCCATCTCGGCCTCTTCCGGCGACTCGGATGCCTGCAGCGTCTTGGCCAACCCCATCTGCGCTTCAAGATAGACCGGACGCAACTCCAAGGCACGCCTGAAGCTCGTTAGCGCGGCATCGTGCTCCTCCTGCGCCAGATGGATGCCGCCCATGTTGCATATCGCCTCGGCGTAGTTGGGGTGGATGCGCAGCGCCTGCTGTAACGCCTCGATGGCTTCTGGGATACGGTCTTCTTCCAGCAGCAGTGCGCCCAGATTGTTCAGCGGTTCCAGATAGTTCGGATTGGCGGCGGCAGCCTTGCGATACCAGGCCAGGGCAGCTTCATGGTCTCCTCGCTCGCGCCAGATGCTGCCCAGATTGTTCAGCGAGGGCGCGAAATTGGGATCGATCGCCAGAGCACGCTGTTGGCACGCCTCGGCCTTGTCGTGATCCTTGCGGTCGAAATATGCGATGCCGAGATTGCTGTGCGCCATCGCCATCTTTGGCTCCAGCGCGACGGCGCGCTCACCGTGCGCGATCGCCTCATCCAGACGCTTCAGTTGGCGAAGTATCTCGCCCAGATTGGCATGGAACAGCGCAGGATTTAATGAAGACTCGCGAAGCGGCGGTTGCCCCATCTCCCTTCGGGGGAGGGTTGGGGTGGGGGAGAGCGCAATCGCTCGTTCGATCAATTCGACTGCCAGCGCCTGCTTGCCCACCTGGTGCGCGATCACGCCCAGCAGATGCAGGGCATACGCATGGTTGGGCTGGCGTTGCAAAATCTGCTGCAACAGATGTTCCGACTCCTGCAAGCGGCCCTGCGACTGGAGCTGTGTCGCCAGCGCCATGGCCTGGTCCGGAGTAAGCTGTTGCGCCGCAGGCTGGCTGGCCGGCACGAAACTGAACTGGCCGTGTGGAGGTGGGTTCGGCATATCTTGTTAGGGTTGATCCCGATATTTCTCTGGTGGGTTGTGAAGGCGATCCGGTGCGTATGCTGCCAGCTTATGGCGCGTATGCCAAACTAAGTCGCAATACCTGTCGAAATACTTGGATCGGCGAGTTCAATGCGAACGGGATTTATCGGCGTTCCCTTATAAGGGCAAGGCACTCACGCTATTGTCCTTTGGTAGTATTGCCCTTTCCAAAAAAAGAGTGCATATTCTGCCAACTTGTCAAGAATACGGTTTATTATTTTAAAGCATCTCTCCGGCAGATAACTGATCATGAGACACCGTCAAAAGCTGAAGCCGATCTACGCGTGTGTGCTGTTTGCTCTGGCATCGCCGACAGTGATGGCGAACCCGCTCGACCCCACCGTAGTCAGCGGCCAGGCCAGTTTCGCCACCGCCGGTAGCACACTCACCGTCACCAACACCCCCGGCGCCATCATCAACTGGCAAGGCTTCTCGATAGGCGCGAACGAGATCACCCGCTTCGCCCAGCAGTCCGCTTCATCCGCCGTACTCAACCGCGTCATCAGCAGCAATCCATCCAGCATACTCGGCACACTGCAATCCAACGGCCGCGTGTTCCTGATCAACCCCAACGGCATCGTGTTCGGTGCAGGGTCAGTCGTTAACGTGGCAGGCCTGGTTGCTTCCACCCTCAACCTCAGCGACGCCGACTTCCTCGCCGGGCGCGACCACTACACCCAGGTACCCGGTGCGGCCAACATCAGCAACGCCGGCGACATCAGCGCGCAAGACGGCGGACAGATATTCCTGATCGCCCCGAATGTCGAGAACACCGGCGTCATCACCGCGCCCAATGGCGAGATCCTGCTGGTTGCCGGACACAGCGTTGATCTGGTCAGCACCAGCGATCCCAATCTCAGGGTCAACATCACCGCACCGGCGGGCGATGCCACCAACGTCGGCCAGCTCATCGCCTCATCCGGCAGTCTTGGCCTGTTCGGCACCGTGGTGCGCAACAGCGGCGCGGTCAGCGCCGACAGCGCCACGCTGCAGGGCGGCAAGATCGTGTTCAGGTCCAGCCATCGCACTGAAATATCAGGCACCGCCAGCGCCAGCGGCAAGGGTGGCGGCGAGATCAAGGTGCTGTCCGACATGCAAACCGGCACGGTCAGCGTCAGCGGCACGCTCGATGCCTCCGCGCCCGTCAGCGGCAACGGCGGCTTCATCGATACTTCGGCGGCGCATGTACATGTGACGGATACGGCGCGCATCAGTGCATCGGCCACAAGCGGCAAAGCTGGCGAATGGTTGATCGATCCGCTGAATGTCATTATCTCTGCCACTACTATTGATGGAGGTGGTACGTTCATCGGCGGGGTATGGACACCAACTTCAAGTGGCTCTTTCATTTCCTCCGGGACCATTCAGGGCGCGCTGAATGGGGGTACTTCCGTCACGATCACCACGGTGAATCCGGCACTTGAGGCGGGCGACATCAACGTCAATACTTCCATCGCCAAGACCCTGGGGGGGGCCGCCTCCCTGACATTACTGGCCGAGAACAACATCAATTTCGCCAATGGCGTGGGAGTCAGCTCGACGGTTGGCGCGCTCAACCTCGTCCTCCATTCCGATTCCGATGGTAGCGGGGCGGGTACGGTCGTGTTTGCAGGCGGTAACACTTTCAGCCTGCTAGGTGGTCGCGCCGACCTGTATTACAACCCGGTGTCTTACACCGATGCAGCGACCAGGTCCGATAATCTCGGCAATCCTTATTCCCCCATATTCGGTGCGATTCCCCACACCGCATGGATGCTGGTGAACGATGTCAACCAGTTGCAGGCGATGAACACCACCCTTTCCGGCAAATACGCACTGGGCAAAAACATCGACGCGACGGGAACATCCACCTGGAATACAGGTGCCGGTTTTGTACCTGTCGGAGCCAATGCTACAGAATTCACCGGCATGTTCGATGGTCAGGGACGCACCATCAATGGACTCTTCATCTACCGCCCAAGCACCGACTACGTGGGCCTGTTTGGCCGCACGCAAGGCAGCACGATAAAAGCTGTATCGCTGACCAATGTCAACATCTCGGGAAACAGTTATGTGGGCAGCCTGGTTGGCTGGCACCAGGGAAACCTCGCCAATAGCAATAACGCCACGGGCACCGTCACGGGCACGATGGATGCCGCTTCGTTGACCGGTAATTATATTGGCGGTTTGGTGGGGATCAACTACAACAATTCGACTATCGACACTTGCATTTCCGGCAGCACCGTGAGCGGAGACAATTATGTTGGCGGGCTGGTGGGCGGTTCGCAGCAATCCACCATCAGCAACAGCGGCGCCAGTGGCACAGTGACGGGCACGCAATCCAATGTGGGCGGTCTGGCGGGTGGTCTGGATGGCGATTTTTCTCCTCACAGCCTCACCAACGGCACTGCCAGTGGCAATGTGAGCGGCGGGAGTAATGTGGGCGGCCTGGTCGGGTGGAGCGGTTATTTGTCCACCATCACCATTGGCATTGCCAGTGGCAATGTCGTAAGCACAGGTACTGATCCTTACAACTCAGGCACTGGCGGGCTGGTAGGCATGAACGCCTACAACATAACCGGCAGCCATGCCACGGGTAGCGTGACGGGTGTCACGAATGTGGGCGGGCTGGTTGGCAATAATTATTACGATAACAATCCGTCCTTTTCGATTACATGGGGCAGCATCAGTAACAGCGATGCAACCGGCACGGTGACGGGAACCACGAATGTCGGCGGGTTGGTTGGAATTAACAATAATACATCCACCACGATCAACACCAGCAATGCCGGCGGTGCGGTGTCCGGCTTAACCAATGTGGGTGGTCTGGTTGGTTACAATTACCGTGGTGCTATCTCTACTTCCTTTGCCACCGGTGCCGTGACGCCCTCAGGCGCCAATAGTGTCTCTATAGGCGGGTTGGTCGGTGAGAACACCGGCACCATCACCAACTCCTACGTCACGACGACTTCTGTTTTGGGATACATGAATGTCGGCGGACTGGTGGGGTTTAACCATGTTGGCACCGGATGTTGCTACCCCAATAACATCACCAATAGTTATGTGAGTGGCGGCAGCGTGACGGGCACATCGAATGTCGGCGGCTTGGTGGGCAACAATACCGGCACGCTCACCAATTCGCACTACAACATCACCGGCGTCACCGTCAACGGCGCGAACATCGTCACGCTGGGCGGGTTGTACAACGACAATACCGCCAACTTGCAGGGGCTCGGTCAATACAACGATTGGCTGCTTGGTAAAGCCTTAAATATCGCCGATTACACTGCCGTCAACGGTGGTTCGTTCGTAACGCTTGGCATCAATAGCTACGCCATCAACGATATCCAGGGCATGAAGGATCTGCTCGGCTTTGCCGACAACCCCGCCTACACCTTCACCCTGACGGGCAATATCGATCTGTCACTCAATGTCAATCTGTCACCTTTGCCGGGATTCTACGTTCCGGAGTTGGCAGGCACCTTCGATGGAGCGAGTGTGGCTGGCTTTATTACCATTTCCAATCTCAATCTCAATATTCTCAATTCCAACCTCGGTCTTTTTGGCCGCAACAGCGGCATAGTGAGCAATGTCGCATTGGTGGATGCTTCCATAACCGGTGGTGATAATGTAGGCGCATTGGCAGGTTGGAACCTGGGCGCGATCAACAGCAGCAGCGTGAGTACCACCCTCAACGGTAGCACCGTATCGGGTGGCACGAATGTCGGCGGTCTGGTGGGAAATAACAGCGGCGCGATCTATACCAGCAGCTTTAGCGCCAACAGCGGCGGCACCGCGTCTGTGACAGGCACAACCAATGTGGGCGGATTGGTCGGGGCGCATTCTGCGCTATTCCTCAACGATAGTGGCGTCAGCGTCATTTCCAGCGGCGTGGTGACCGTGTCGGGTGTCTCCAATGTGGGCGGGCTGGTCGGTAACTTGACCGGTAACATCGACGGAGACTATGTGAGCAGTGCCACGATCACTGCAACCGGCCAGAACATAGGCGGGCTGGCCGGTAGCATTCTCAATAGTCCGCTCAATTCCCACTTCAATGTCGATGCCGTCACAACCAATGGCGTGAACAACGTCACCCGGGGTGGCTTGTATGCCGGTCAATACAGCGCGTGGTTCGGTGGGGCGCGTACACCGCTGGTGATCGGCAGCTACAGCACATCGCTCGTGCTTCAGCCGCTCGATGGCAGCTATGGCATCAGCGACCTGCAGGGCATGAAAGACATGCTTGCTTTCGCGGAAGACTCGCTCATCAGCTTCAGCCTGTTGGACATCATTGATCTGGGTGCTTTGCCGGGATTCAATGTCCCGATATTGGCGGGCAGTTTCAACGGAAATAATTTTTCCATATCTAACTTGAGCATCAATCTGCCGAACAGTGACATGGGACTGTTCGGCAACATCAATTTCAACAGCAGCGTGGTGAGTAATCTCGCTTTGGTGAATGCCAACGTGACTGGAGTAGACAACGTCGGTGTGCTGGCGGGTACGAATTACGGAACCATCGACAATGTAAATGTTTCAGGGACAGTTGCCGTGACAGGAGCGGGTTCCAACGTCGGCGGTCTGGTCGGCTATAACTCTTATGGCAACATCAGCAACAGCAGTGTGAGTGGCGTCGCGCCGGACGGGAGCGATGTCGCAGTGAGCGGTGCCGGATACGTTGGCGGATTGGTCGGTTATAACCAAGGCTCGGGGTCTTATTACTCCAGCAGTTCAAGTTACGCCAGCGGCTCAGGCATCATCAGCAATAGTTTTGTTTCGAATGGGTCGGTGACGGGAACATCAGGGAATATAGGCGGTTTGGTCGGCTATAACTCGCGTGGCGAGATAACCGGCAGTCATGTCAGCAACGCCGATGTGAATGGCGGGTCGTCCAATTCGGTCGGCGGATTGGTGGGTGGCAATTTCGGCAGTGCAAGCAGTTCATCTTCCTCTGCGTACTTTAACGGTGGCTTCATCAGCAACAGTTATGTAAGCGGCGGTACCGTGACATCGACCGGGAATGATGTGGGCGGATTGGTCGGCAACAACTATGGCGCGCTCGTCAACCGCAGTCATGTTGATACGGTTGTCGTGTCGGGGAACCTGAATGTCGGCGGGCTGGTGGGTAACGACAGCGGCGAGGGTGGGTGTTGTCTGCCCACAGTGGGCGCGGTCTGGAATAGTCATGCGGTCAACACTCAGGTGACGGGCTGGTCCAATGTTGGCGGTCTGGTAGGGTACGTTGGTTTGGCGCCAACGATGACCAGCGGTGGGCCTTCCGTATACGCCAACGTGTTAAACAGTTATGTCAGCGGCGGTACGGTTACCAGCAATGCCTCCACGACCTTGGCCTCTGCGATCGGCGGTCTGGTGGGCTACAACAGTTTAGGCAACATCAACGGCAGCTATGTCACCGGTACGGGGATTAACGGCGGACTCGCCAGCGATGTGGGCGGACTGGTCGGCTATAACATCGGCTCCGCTACTGGCTCGTCCAGCAGCGCGACAAGATACGGGGTCATCGCCAACAGCTATGTCAGCGGCGGCACGGTGAGCGGTAAAGCCAATGTCGGCGGACTGGTAGGCTATAACATCGGCAGTATCAATGACAGCTATGTCAAGGGCAGCGCGATTACAGGTACAGTGAGCGTTGGCGGGTTGGTGGGGAATAACGGTATCGCTGCTCCTACTTCTACTTCTGGTTCCAGTTCTGTTTCTGGTTCTACCTTCGCAGCTAACATCAGCAACAGTTATATCAGCGGTGGCACGGTGAGTGGCAGCACTAACGTCGGCGGTGTGATTGGCTATAACGATGGGACCGTCTCGAATACCTTCTGGGATACGGCTCTGGCGACAGGCAGTCTGACCAATGGTATCGGTTACGACCTTGTTATCGATGTGCCGTCTGATTCGGGAGCCTCCCCGCTGGATGCAACCGGAATGATGACGATGGCGAACTTCGCCGCAGCCGGATGGGACATCGCAGACACCGGCGGAATGGGTGCAACCTGGCGCATCTATGAAGGTTACACCACACCGCTGCTCACCAGTTTTCTCACGCCGCTCGAGATCACAGCGGACGCGGTGAGCAAGAGCTATGACGGAAATCCCTACAGTGGTGGCTTGGTCAACCCGGTTTATAACCCGGCCAGTCCGGATCCTGCACATATCCTGGGTAGTGATTACAGTGCGAACGACATTAACGCGGGCACCTATGCCCCCGCGCTATATTCCGACCAGCAGGGTTATGACATCTCCTATGTGGGCGGCATGTTGACCATCGGCACAGCGAGCTTGAGTGTCATCAGCCTGAACGGCACTCGTTTCTATGACGGAACGCTGGATGTGGCGGCAAGCATCTTTACGCTGAGCGGTTTGGTGAGCGGCCAAGACCTCAACCTTACCGGTGTCGGCACCATCGCCAACCCAAACGTTGGAACCTACAGTGTCACCCTGGGCAGCCTCGCCCTGGGCGACGGTGTCTACGGCCTGGCCAGCAATTACACCCTTGCCGGCGGCACGCATACAGCCACCATCACCGCCGCACCGCTGACCATCACAGGCACCAACGTGGCGTCCAAAGTGTATGACGGGACGACTTCGGCGACGGTGGGTGCAGGCGGCTTGAGCGGACTTATGCCTGCAGAAACGTTGCTTGTGAGTGCGAGTGGCGTGTTTGCCGACAAGAATGCGGGCCCCGCCAAGAACGTCTCGGTTACCTACACGCTATCAAACGACACCGGGCTGGCGAGCAACTACAGTCTGGCGGGAGAAACCCTCACAGCCGACATCACCGCGCGTGGCGTCACAGTCACGGCCGATGCTGCGCAGACCAAAGTGTATGGCAACCCGGATGCGCTCACTTATACGGCTGTGGGATTGGCTCCGGGCGATACCAAAGCCACAGTCTTCAGCGGCGCACTCAGTCGTGCCCCCGGTGAGAATGTGACGGGATCACCCTATGCCATCACCCAGGGCAACCTGGCCGCCAATGCGAATTACAGCTACATTCCGGCGACCGATTTCATCCCAGGAGGTACGCTGACCATCACGCCGGCCTTGTTAACCGTTGCCGCGAATGCCACCAACAAGATACTGAACACGACCGACCCGTTGCTGACCTATATGGTGTCGGGATTGAAACTCAGTGATACTGCTGCCACCACGCTGACCGGTGAATTGAGTCGTGCAGCGGGTGAGACGGTGGGTACCTACCAGATCGACCAAGGGACGCTGGGTCTCAACACAACCAACTTCGCCAGCACCAACTACACCATGAATTACGTGTCGGCCAACTTCACTATCCTGGTGCCCACCGTGATCGACGAGATCGTCAACACCAGCCTGATGTTTGGTCCGGATACCGGAAGCGCGCGCAGCACGAGTTCGAACGAGGAAGACAAGGCGAAGGAAGAGATCCTGGCGAATCTGGATATCAAGCCGGTCGATGGCACGGCAGGGCAACCGTTGCCGGTGTGCAACTGATGGGAACAGACCGTCCCTTCCCCCATGCATAGGGGGAGAGCGGTGCGAGGGGAAAATCAGGATGGGGGTAGAGCAGTGGAAAAGCCGGGTCCCTACCCCCTCCCTATCCCTCCCCCTGCATGGGGTGCATCGCGCCAAATGGATTAATTGGGTTTCAACGATTGGGTATTCGATGAAATATAAGTTGCTTGTTCTGTCGCTGCTGTTAAGCGCTCCGTCAGTTGTTCTGGCGGCGGATGCTGTTTCTGCCGTGCCCGCTGTTCCTGCCGCCACTGAAGCACCCGCAAGGAGTACGCCGGCGGGTGCCCCGCTGTTGAACAGCGACCCTTCCGCAGCCGAGCTGGCGGTGCTGCGCTTCACGATCAGCAAGTACGTGGTGGAAGGCGCGACGTTGTTGAGCAAGGAGGAGATCGCTGCGGCGGTCGCTCCTTATGTGGGCAACAACAAGGATTTTTCCGATGTGCAGCGCGCGCTGGAGGCGGTTGAGGATGCCTATGCCAGGCGCGGTTTTTCGGCGGTGCAGGTGACATTGCCGGAGCAGGAACTGGAAAAGGGCACGGTGCGCTTCCATGTGGTGGAAAGCCGTTTCGGTACGGTGACGGTGAAAGACAATCGCCACGTCAGCGAGGAGAACGCGCTGAACGCGCTGCCTTCGGTGCGCACCGCCTCGGTGCCGCGCAACAAACAGATCGCGCGCGAGCTGAAACTCGCCAACGAGAATCCGGCACGCCAGATGAACGTGGTGCTGAAGGCGGGTGACAATGCCGACGAGGTGGATGCGGACGTGATCGTCACCGACAAACGGCCATTCAACTGGGGTTTCTCGCTGGATAACAGCGGTTCACCGGAAACCGGACGTTCCCGGCTGGGTATTTCCTACCGCCATGCCAATGTGTTCGATGCCGACCATGTCGCCACCGTTCAGTATGTGACATCGCCGCAATATCCCGAACGGGTGACGGTGATGGGCGGCAGCTACAAGATACCGCTGTACCGGTACGGCAACAGTATGGAATTCTTTTTCGGTTATTCCAACGTGAATGCGGTGATGGGCGGCCTGTCCAATTTTCAGGGCGGCGGAATGTTGTTCAGCATGCGCTACAACTTCAATATGCAACGCATCGGCGCGTTCGATCCGACTTTGTCGTTCGGTCTGGACTTCCGCGATTTCAGCCGTATCGAGCTGACCAATCCCCCGCCGACCGTGTTGTATAACGAGATCGTGGTGATGCCGGTCAGCATCACGTACGGGGCGCAGGGCAAGTTCGCCAAAAGCGATCTCGGATTCAACGTGTCGCTGGCCGCCAATCTGCCCAGGCTGGACAAGGGCTACGATGCCGATTTTGCGGCCTATGACCGGGTGAACCTGACCAGGCCCGCACCCAGCTACCGCATACTGCGTTATGGCGCGAACTACGCGCATCTGCTCGGCGAAGGCTGGCAATTCCGCACTGCGCTGAGCGGGCAGCTCAGCGGTGATGTGCTGATACAGGGTGAACAGTTCCGTCTGGGCGGGGCCGATGCGGTGCGCGGTTTCTCCGAGGGCAGCGAGGGCGGGGAGAGCGGGGCGCGCTTGAACGTGGAAGGTTATACGCCGGATTTTGGCGCGGGTGATACCGCGGTGCGCGCCCTGGTGTTCTTCGATGCGGGCCAGGTGGCGCCCGCCGCTGAGCCAAAGACCTCGATCTCCGCCGTGGGAGTCGGGTTGCGCGCGAATTATGCCGAGCAGTTTTCGTTGCGCCTCGATGTGGCGAGGATCGTGAAAGCCGGCACCGACCCGGCGCAGCAGTCAGGTGACCGGCGCGTTCATGCGAGCTTGAATGCGACTTTCTGATGAGGACTGAGATGAGAACCGCTCCCCTTTTGTTGGCAATATCGCTTTCGCTCATCGCGACGATGGCCGAAGCTGCCGGAGAGGCGGCCGGCAGGGTAGGTTATATCAGCGGCGCGCTGGTGGCGCAGCGCGCGGACGGTACGGTGAAAGTGCTCGCGCCCAAGGCCGAGGTGTACGCGGGCGATATGCTCATCACCGCCAAGGGCAGCTATGCCCAGGTGAAGATGAATGACGGCACGCAGATGACGCTGCGCCCCGATTCCAATCTGCGCATCGAGGCGTACCAGTTCCGCAAGGAAGCACCGCAGGCGGACAACGCCATATTCCGTTTGCTCAAGGGCGGCTTCAGGACACTCACGGGCCTGATCGGCAAGCGCGGCAATCCGGATGCATACAAGTTGCGCGCGGCAACCGCGACCATCGGCATCCGCGGCACGGATTTTTCTTCGCGTTTGTGCACTACCAGGGACTGCAGGGATGACGATGCGGCGCCCGCCAAACCGGCGATCAAACCCCCGCAGGCGCAAGTGGTCGGCCGCGTGATGCTGGTGCGCGGCGAGCTTTCCGCGAAGGATGCGGCTGGCAGGGAGCGCAAGCTGATTCTGGGCGGGACGGTGAACGAGGGTGATACGCTGAGCACCGGCGACAAGTCTTATGCGGTGGTGGCATTTCGCGACGAGGGCCGCGTGAGCTTGCAGCAGAACACCCGCTTCCTTGTCGAGAAATTCAAGTACGACAAGGCGGCTACGCAGGAAAACGCCGTGATGCGGCTGCTCAAGGGCGGGGTGCGTGTGGTCACCGGTTTGATCGGGCGGGCCAACCGCAATAATTACCAGTTCAAGGTGGCGACCGCGACCATAGGCATACGCGGCACTGGTTTCGATGCGTGGTGTAACGGGCCTTGCGCAGAGGGCGCGGCCAATCCGGGCGCGACTCCCGGCGACCCGCTTGATGGCGCAGGGGTGTTCGTCTGGGCGGGCGAGGTGGTTTTGGTTACGCCCGGAGCATCGTTTCTCGTGGCGATACAGCAAGCCGCCATCATCGCGCGCGATACCGGCAAGCCGCTGCGCATCATGGCAATTCCGGCGGGCATTCTCGATAACGACACGCCGCGTCCGGATAGCATCCCGCTGGATATGGAAAAACTGTTTGGCACCGATGCGAATGAGGGCGAGTCCGGCCTGTATGTCACGGTGCACGACGGCCATGTGATCCTTGTGCAAGGGGAGAACATCCTTGACCTGGGGAGCGGCGAGTCCGGATTCGCCAATGAGTTCCTGTTGTCACGGCTGGCGACCAAGCCCGGATTCATGGGTGACGACGACCAGATCGACCTGGAGTCCGGCGACAAAAACAAGATGGGTCCGAACAGCTGCTCGATAAATCCATAGAGCGGTTCGATATGAAGCAGGGCAGCCGTGTTTGAAGCAATTCGAACGCAGTGCTTTATTCCCCACTTTGCAAAAGGGGGGCTAGGGGGGATTTGCGGACAATGGTGTGAGACGCCTGCCCTTTTTATTCCACCACTGCTCCTTCGCAAGTCCTACCATTTTTGCGAGATGGGCGGCTCATAATTTTACATGCCTCTGAACAATTCGCAGGATGACGCGCCACCGGGCCGCTTCCCCCTTTGAAAAGGGGGACCGAGGGGGATTTTCATATTCTGCGCGTCTCAAATCCCCCCTAGCCCCCCTTTTCCAAAGTGGGGAACAACAGCTCCTGAAAATTGTTAAGAGGCATACGATTTTATCGGCCCCTTTGAGGGACTCATCCAATAAGCACTAAGCCTTGCTGCCCGCCCACCTTACGATACCGCCGACATCCATCGCACCCGCTTGCCGCGCGATCTCGCGTCCGCCCTTGAACAGCGCGAGGGTCGGGATGCTGCGGATGTTGTATTGCCCGGCGATCTGTTGAGCCTCCTCGGTGTTCAGCTTGGCCAGCCGCATCTGCGGTTCGAGCTGCGCTGCCGCCTGCACGAAGGCGGGCGCCATCATCCGGCACGGGCCGCACCACGGCGCCCAGAAATCCACCAGCACCGGGATATCGTTGCGGCTGATGTGCTGCGCGAAATTATTGCTGTTCAGTTCCACGGGGTGCGCATCGAACAGGGCGCGCTTGCACTTGCCGCAAGTGGGCCGCTCGCGCAGCTTGGTGTCAGGTACGCGGTTCACCGCATCGCAATGCGGGCAGACGATATGCAGCGGGTCGGTCATGGTTTTCCTTGGGGGTTTGCAGTACCAGCCAGATGAGGGTGCTGCAGCAGAATTCAACTCCCGGAAAGCGATTTTATCGGGCTGGGAGTCGTTGCCAGTTGGCCCAGCGCTTCGCCGTCATGGAACATCCACAGGCTGCCGGGCGGCATGGTGACCCACGGTTCGTTGTCGGTGAGCGGCAGGGTGGCGATGATCGCCACGCGGTCGTTCGGCGTGGTCACTTCGCTGAAATCCACCAGCACATCCTCGTCCTTCAGGTGCGCACTGTTGAACGGTGCGCGCCGGGCGATGTAGCTCAGCTCGGTGGAACAATGTGCGAACAGGCAAGCGCCGTTGGACAGCAGGTAGTTGAAGATACCTATGCCGGCCAGCGGATCGGTCAGCTCGTGCAGCGCGGCGAACAGCTCATCGCGGCCGGGCGGCGCATTGCCGAAACGCCGGTACAGGCTTTGCAGCAGCCAGCAGAAGATGCGCTCGCTGTCGGTATCGCCCACCGGCATGAAGCTGCCGTCGAGCGGCGGCTGGAACTGCGGCAGGTTGCCGTTGTGCGCGAATACCCAATAGCGCCCCCACAGTTCGCGCATGAAGGGATGGGTGTTCTCCAGTGTCACCACACCCTGCGTCGCCTTGCGGATATGCGCGATGACATTCAGCGAGCGGATCGGATAGTTGCGCACCAGTTCGGCGATGGGCGATTTGGCGGAGGGCAGCGGGTCGAGGAACAGCCGCACCCCCTTGCCCTCGAAGAACGCGATGCCCCAGCCGTCGGCATGCACGTCGGTTGCGCCGCCGCGCTGCTGGAATCCGGTGAAGGAAAAGCAGATGTCGGTGGGGGTGTTGCAGTTCATTCCAAGCAGTTGGCACATGGTGTACTCCGTAACTCCCTCCCTCTCCCCCAGCCCCTCTCCCGCAAGCGGGAGAGGGTGGCCGCAGGCCGGGAGAGGGAGGGGCGTTGTTAAGAGAACCGCATCGACAGATCCACCGCCTGCACATCCTTGGTCAGCGCGCCGATCGAGATCCTGTCCACGCCGGTCTCCGCGACCAGGCGTACATTGTCCAGGCTGATGCCGCCGGAGGCTTCCAGTTCGGCGCGTTTGGCGGCATGGGTGACGGCGACGTGCATGTCCGGCAGGGAAAAATTGTCGAGCAGTATCAGCCGTGCTCCCGCATTGAGCGCCTCATCGATTTGCGGCAGGGTTTCCACCTCGATCTGGATCGGGATGTGCGGCGGAGTGATGCGGAACGCCTGTTCCAGCACCGCGCCTATGCCTCCGGCAGCGGCGATGTGATTCTCCTTGATCAGCACGCCATCAAACAGGCCGATGCGCTGGTTGTTTCCGCCGCCGGCAAGGACGGCGTGTTTCTGTGCGATGCGCAGACCTGGCAGGGTCTTGCGCGTGTCCATGATCCTGGCGCCGGTGCCCGCCACCGCATCCACATAGCGCCGCACCAGCGTGGCGGTGCCGGACAGCGTTTGCAGGAAGTTCAGCGCGCTGCGTTCGGCAGTCAGCATCGCGCGCGCCTTTCCCGTTACTTCGCATAATTTTTGACCGGGCTGAACCCGTTCGCCTTCCCGGGCCGACCAGAGTATCTTGCAATCCGGGTCGAGGCTGAGAAAACATTCTTCAAACCACAGCGTGCCGCACAATACTGCCTGCTGGCGCGAAATGATGCTGGCCACCGCAGTTTGAGTGTCAGGAATCAATTGCGCAGTCAGGTCGCCATCGCGGATATCTTCATCCAGCGCGGCGGATACGTTGAGGTGGATGTATGACGCAAGATCTGGAGTAGGCATGGTTGTATCCTTGGGCTGATGCGCGAGTATAAGGCAAGCCATGCAGACTTGAAATTGCCTCAGCGTCCCCCACTTACGTTGCAATCAGTTATTCCTTTAAGGGAGTTGCCATGCGTTTCGACAAATTCACCACCAAGTTTCAGCAAGCCCTGTCCGATGCCCAGAGTCTGGCGGTCGGCGCGGACAACCAGTTCATCGAACCTCAACACTTGCTGCTGGCGCTGCTCAATGATACCGAGAGCGGGGCGGGATCGCTGCTGGCGCGCGCCGGGGGCAACGTCAATGCGCTGAAGACTGCGTTGAGCGATGCCGTGTCGCGCCTGCCCAAAGTGGAAGGTCACAGCGGCGAAGTGCAGGTCGGGCGCGACCTGTCCAATCTGCTCAATCTCACCGACAAGGCCGCGCAGAAACGCGGCGATGAATTCATCGCCTCTGAGATGTTTTTGCTCGCCGCCTGCGATGACAAGGGCGAGACCGGGCGCTTGCTCAAAGCGCATGGCGTGGCGCGTGCGCCGCTGGAGCAGGCCATCACCAATGTGCGCGGTGGCGAGACGGTCGGCAGTGCAGAATCCGAAGGCCAGCGAGAGTCCCTGAAAAAATACACCATCGACCTGACCGAGCGCGCCCGCCAGGGCAAGCTCGACCCGGTGATCGGGCGCGATGACGAGATCCGCCGCGCGATCCAGGTTTTGCAGCGCCGTACCAAGAACAATCCGGTGTTGATCGGCGAGCCCGGTGTGGGCAAGACCGCGATCGTCGAAGGTCTGGCGCAGCGTATCGTCAACGGTGAGGTGCCCGAGTCGCTCAAGGGCAAGAAAGTGCTGAGCCTGGATATGGCAGCATTACTGGCCGGTGCGAAATATCGAGGCGAGTTCGAGGAGCGCCTGAAGAACGTGCTCAAGGAGCTGGCGCAGGATGAAGGCCAGACCATCGTGTTCATCGACGAGCTGCACACCATGGTCGGCGCGGGCAAGGCGGAAGGCGCGATGGATGCCGGCAACATGCTCAAGCCGGCGCTGGCACGCGGCGAGTTGCATTGCGTCGGCGCAACCACGCTGGACGAATACCGCAAATACATCGAGAAGGATGCCGCGCTGGAACGCCGTTTCCAGAAAGTGCTGGTGGAAGAGCCGAGCGTGGAAGCGACCATCGCCATCCTGCGCGGCCTGCAGGAAAGGTACGAACTGCACCACGGCGTGGATATCACCGACCCGGCCATCATCGCCGCAGCGGAACTGTCGCACCGCTACATCACCGACCGCTTCCTGCCGGACAAGGCGATCGACCTGATCGACGAGGCTGCCGCGCGCGTCAGGATGGAAATAGATTCCAAGCCGGAAGTCATGGACAAACTGGATCGCCGCCTGATCCAGCTCAAGATCGAGCGCGAAGCGGTGAAGAAGGAAAAGGACGAAGCCTCGAAAAAACGTTTTGCGCTGATCGAGGACGAGATCAAGAAACTGCAACGCGAGTACGCCGACCTGGAAGAGATCTGGAAGGCGGAGAAGGGCGCGGCGCAGGGCACGGCACATCTCAAGGAGGAGATGGAGCAAGTGCGCGCCGAGATCGTCAGGTTGCAACGCGAAGGCAAGCTGGAGCAGGTGGCGGAGTTGCAATACGGCAAGTTGCCGCAACTTGAGGCCAAACTGAAAGAAGCGGTGCATGCCGAGGAGAACAAACCCAAGAACCGCTTGCTGCGCACCCAGGTCGGTGCGGAAGAGATCGCCGAAGTGGTGAGCCGCGCCACCGGTATTCCGGTGTCCAAGATGATGCAGGGCGAGCGCGACAAGCTGCTCAAGATGGAAGATAAATTGCACGAGCGCGTGGTCGGACAGGACGAGGCGGTGCGACTGGTGAGCGATGCGATCCGACGTTCACGTTCGGGATTATCCGACCCGAATCGTCCGTATGGTTCGTTCCTGTTCCTCGGCCCGACCGGCGTGGGCAAGACCGAGCTGTGCAAGGCGCTGGCCGGCTTCATGTTCGATTCCGAAGATCATCTGATCCGCATCGACATGAGCGAATACATGGAGAAGCATTCAGTCGCGCGCCTGATCGGCGCGCCGCCCGGCTATGTCGGCTATGAGGAGGGCGGCGGCTTGACCGAAGCGGTACGGCGCAAACCTTACAGCGTGATCTTGCTCGATGAAGTGGAGAAGGCTCACCCCGATGTGTTCAACGTGCTGTTGCAAGCACTGGACGACGGACGCATGACCGACGGCCAGGGGCGCACCGTGGACTTCAAGAACACCGTGATCGTGATGACCTCCAACCTCGGTTCGCAGATGATTCAGCAAATGTCCGGCGACGATTATCAGGTGATCAAGCTGGCGGTGATGGCAGAAGTGAAAACCTATTTCCGTCCCGAATTCATCAACCGTATCGACGAGGTCGTGGTGTTCCACGCGCTGGATGAGAAGAACATCAAGTCCATCGCGCGCATCCAGTTGAAATATCTGGAGGCACGCTTGGCTGCGATGGAAATGAATCTGAACATCAGCGATGCCGCACTGGCCGAGATCGCTAACGCGGGCTTCGACCCGGTATATGGCGCAAGACCGTTGAAACGCGCCATCCAGGCGCAACTGGAGAACCCGCTCGCCAAGCTGATCCTGGAAGGCCGCTTCGCCGCGAAGGACACGATCAAGGTGGGATGCGTGGGCGGGGTGATGAAGTTCGAGAAAGGCTAAGTTGTATTAGCGACTACAAAGAGAAAGCCCGGCATGCCGGGCTTTCTTGTATTGGCGTATGTCAGCTATCGGCACAGTTTAAACATTGTCCGAAATTGCCGCAACCGTCCGCTCATCGGCCTTATGGAAAGCTTTCCATAAGGCCGATTATGCAAAGTGGTTGATTATGGAAAGTAGTTGAGGAATCCGGCGATGCAAATCAGGTAACGCAAGGTATTGCAGCCGCTGTCCCGGGCGCAAGCTAGACATAATATCG
>JBGSKJ010000096.1:0-19326 GCA_041741275.1 Gallionella sp. | reverse complement strand
ACTTTGCTACAGATATTATCCGTCTCGGTTTTCGAGAAAACCCATATTTCATGCGCCTTGCAGCCAGACACTTCCGCAATCATTATGCCGCTGTCGTGCAACCAAATGATTTTGTTTGATTTTTAACCGGACACTAGTGATTTTGTATACATGTTTATCTTCCCCTAACGCTTGAGGCCGGGCCCTGCATAGATCGCATCGTTGGCGTTTTTCGCCATGAACATGGTCAGGGCTATCGTCACTTCCGAAGCATACTTGGGTTCGGGGAAACGCTGCTGGCGCAGACAGTCATTCAGGCGCCACTGAAAAGAGCGGAACATGCCTTGGGAAACACGGTAGGCAGGCCAGGAAACATAAGCCGCCTGAGCATCCTTCTTAACGTTGAAGTTGGGCAGATCCTGCATACGAATACGGATCTTGTCTTTGCTATGGCAAGTAGAGCATGCAAAATCATAAGGGCCGGCACGATAAGAGAAAACGCGCTTGCCGATTTCGTAGGATTCCTTCTCCTTGGGATGCTTGAGCGAAACCTTCATCTTCACCCCCTTGGACTGACCCACCACATAAGCCACCAGAGACTCGATTTCCGGTTTGTAGTTGTCACCGCCGAATGGCTTGGCAGTGATGTCCTTTTCCGGGGTCCCCTGCAATGTCGTCATGCAGGTGATCAGGCGCGATTCCAGATCCTGCACCCGCATGGTGTCGGCAAAATAGCGCGGCAACTCGGCATAGGCGCCCTTGACCACGCCCGCTCCCTTGCCGAGATCACATTTCTCCAAACTGGCATTATTCGGGCCGCCTGGTTTTTTCCAAAGTTCCTCTCCGCGCATTTCATCAAATTCAGCCGGGTTGCCATCGCTGATCATCTCCCGGTATTTCGCGATTTCATCCGAGGCGTTACTCTCCGCCATCGTCGCTGAACAGTATGTCGCAAGCGCAAAAACCAGGATGGCGTTCTTCATGATGCTGGTGTTCATGTGTCCCCTCCGCATGAAAGACCGGGAAACACCCGGCCAGAGTAAATCGTTAACTGATCTCCACTTCGTCGGTGCGAGTGTCGCCCTTGTTATCGACCCAATTTACCGAGACTTTTTCACCCTGGACACCGCCCTTGAAACGAAACACCAGGTAGGGATTCTTGGAAACAGCCGTACCGAACTGACCTTCCAGCACGGTTCTGCCATTATGCTGTGCCTTTACTTCGGTAATGTGCCAAGCAGGCACCAGCTTGCCATCGGCGTCCTTGCGCAAACCGGTTTCCATTTCGTGCTGCATCAGAACTTTGACTTCGGTAATGCCTTCCTTGGCGGAAGCGCGGATCTTCATTGGATTGCCCATGATCATTTCGTCCTTATCGTTTGAACAATGTCTGTATGTCGCTCAACCACCACAGCCGCCCGCGGTGACTTTGACTTCCTTTGCGACACGATAGAACTTTCCATCGGCCTTCACCAGCGCGATCACCATGGAGGTTTCTCTCATCTTGACGCGGGTAGTGACAAAACTTTCGGTTCCCTCAGGAAAGGTAAAGTTGGCGGCAAGCACGAGGGGATTTTTTTCAACCAGGATGTGAATCTGTTCGGTCTTTGCCAGAGAGCTGTCCACCGTAACGGGTACTACAGCACCGTTCTCGGCGATCTCGGGTACGATCAGACGCACAGCTACGCTGCTCTCCGGGATGACTACACCCAGGGCATCCAGAGCTTCATCCAGGGTTTTGGCTTCGAAAGCGGATTTTTCACCTTTGGCCCATACCAATCCAGGCTGAACCAAACCGACTGTGACCAGAAGGCCTAGCAGTCCGATGCCACCGCCTGTCTTGAGTGCCTTGCGGCGTTCCAAGTTTATCAAGTTACCCCCTCTCTACATTTATCGAGTTATCACTATTTTCTCTTGAGACACCGCAGGATCAATTGCGCGGCAAAGTAAACATTGTAAGCCTGACAGGGTCTATACCCATAAGGTGTATATGGAATAACCCATTGGAGTTATGTTCCAAATTTATCATACTTTATGCGGGCACGATCAAGGTAGGCGCATCCATGGCCCCGGCGATTTGCTGCATGACGCCGGGGCCGGCAAGTGAAAATGGGATCAGGTGATAATGTTGCCGCCCGACCACGAGCAGGTCGGCGGATATCTCTTTGGCCGTAGCAAGCAATTGTGTCAAAGGCTTGCCGATCAATACGCGCCCTTGAACTTGGCGGCATATCACGGAAGCACGCGCTGAATAATCGGCATTACGGCTTGCGACTGTCGCCTGCATAGCCTGATCTTCGGCAACACTGGCCAGCGTCAAGGGCAGTTCACAGGCTGCGGCGATTTTGGCGGCGAGTGCGGTAACACGGGGAGCGGCCGGCGCATCGTTCACAGCCGCAAGCACATGAAGCCGCCAGAATTCCGCCGCACGGGGCACCGTCAACACGGCACAAGGGGCATCCCGAATCACCTTGCTGACCATTTCACCGACCAACAGGTTTGCCAGAATGCCCGGCTTGCCGCGTCTGCGTATCACGATAAGATCGGCTTTTGAGTCGGCAGCCTCGGCAACGATTTCCTGATAGGCTTCCGCACCACGCCTAACGTGAATTTCAAGCTGCACGTCGAGTTCTTTTGCGCGGTCACGCAACGCTGTGGATTTGATCGCCGCCTCCTGCTCCGCGCGCAAAGCAAGTTGCGGCGCCTCGACTTCGTATTCGGCATTACTCAGAAGAGGCAGTACCACTCTCAAGGGCATTCCGCAGCGGCGCGCCATCTCAAACGCAATGCGCTCCGCGCCGATATCGAATTCGGTATGTTCTGTTGCAAGCAGAATGCGATTGAAAGGGTAATCGCTCATGGATGCCACCTCAGTGTCCGCCGGTTCTCAGCATACCCGATGCGGCAAGCAACTGCACGGCCAATGCGAGCATGCAAAGCATCACAAATATCCTGTCCTTGCGGCGCGCATAGATGGGAATGACGGCCAACAGACAAACCAGCGAACAACCGGATAACCAGGCGATTCCAACCAGGCTGGCGAAATCGCCATACGATATCATCAGCACCCAGTTCCAGCCGGTCGGAGTATTTGATTGCTTAAGATATTCACCAACCGGTAAATTCCACAAATTGGGCAGCTGTTCCAAGGGCACATGTGCAGGCATCCAGCCGAGCACGTAAGCAAGGAAACTGGCTATCAGCAAAGCCAAACCGGAGCGCGAACCCCAGCTCAGCAGCGTGGCATAGCGTTGTTGTTCGATGGAAATATGAGAATCATTCATGCGATCACATCCATATGCCCAAGCCCTTGAGCAGTGCACGCAAACCGGCGAACAACAACAGTGAGATAACCAGCTTGCGCACCACCGAAGCTCTCAGTATGTGTAACAAACGTGCCCCGATAAAGGCGCCCAGCATCATGCCGATGACCGACGGCACGGCAATCATCGCCAGCACAGCGCCTTTGTTGAGATAGATCCAGGCTGCCGAAGAATCCACCAGCGTCAGGATAAAGCTGGAAGTTCCCGCAGAAACCTTGAGCGGCGCGCCCATCAGCAGATTGAGTACCGGCACATTGGCCCAGCCCGCACCCATACCGAACAATCCGGCCAGAAAGCCGATGCCAACGAAGAGTAATAATCCAAGCGGAGTACGATGGACACGCCAGGATATTTCTTTTCCCTGTGATGCATCATGGAATATCCCGTGCATGGACAGTGCGGCGGAAAGTTTGTCGGGCTTGGCAATGTCAGGAAACTCGGATTTCTTCGCGGTCGCCATCAGCACGACGATGCCAAGGATGGTGATACCGAGAGCGACCTGTACCAGTGATGCGGGAAGCGCCAACCCTATCATGGCACCGGCTATCGAGCTGGCCGATGCCAGAACCGCCAGCGGAAGTGCCAGCCGCAAATCGGCAAGACCGACACGCAGCAACGATGGCCCGGCGGCCAGCGCGCTGGCCAAGGCGACCAGCAATCCTGCGCCGCGCACGAAATCAAGATGGAACGGAAAAAACCCGCCCACGATGGGAACGAATAACACACCACCACCCACACCGGACGGCACGGCGACGATGCCAAGAAAAAAACAGGTAATGAACAGCGCCAGCGGCCAACCCCACCAAGGCATCGCCGAAGTCTCCGGAGCAGCTTCGACAGCATAGGCAGTGCCGGCAAAAATGGTCATGGCCAGCAATATCAACAAAGAGTTTGCCCTGGCCAGGCTTCCCGTTTCTCTAATTGCCGAAATTGCGCCTCCAAACATCAAGAGACACCCTGATAATAAAGGTTCTGCGGGTGTCTCGCCTCGGCGAAGAAATACCAGCGTTCCGCCAGCAAGCCGGCGTATTGCGCGACAAATGCGATCGCCAGTAACAGTACGGACGGATAAGTCAGATTAACGGTCAACGACAGCAAAGGCACGGCGAATGCCAACAGCAGAAAAATCACTTTTATCACTGTTAAAAACGACGCGCTCTTGCCATGGAAAAACTCCCGCGTATTGAATGATCCGCCCATCGCGCCCTGCGCCGTCTGCACGATGCGCGGATGCTTGATGCCGATCGCCGTCTGCGGTGTCGATTTCGGCCTGATGCGCGCGTTGCGCCACAACGATGCACTGCGGCCCAGCAATCCCATCAGGGTGATGATAAGTGCCCAGCCGCCGAAAAATCCGGTCTGACTGGGCGAAAACACTGCGGCGTAGAGCGTGGCCAACGTAAAGCCGGATGCACTGCCGAGCAGAATGAAATTGATCACTGTCAGCGGCGAATGCCATTCCTGCAGAAAACGCAAACAGGCATAGATCATGCCGGTACTCACGAACAGCGCGAAGGCAAGGATTGTGCCCATACCACCCAACATGATCGTGGCATTGATGCTCAATCCGCTGGGCAGTATCAATAACACCGGATCGTATCCGCTCAAATGGGCTGCACCATAGAGAAACAATATTCCCATGAACGCGGGCAGCACGATGACCTCGCGGGAAAGCCAAGAGGTGCGCCACTGAGTCGCCGAGCGCCAGGCACGCTCCGGACGGCCCAGATGAAAGAATGAGGCGATCAATCCTGCCATCGTGAAGACCAGTGCCAACAGGCTGCCCCATGCATAAAAGCGTGCGTCCTGATGCGGCAGCAGATCAAACAGCGCGTAAGACTGCTGGGTGAACAACGCTAAAAACAGGCCTTGTCCAACGCCGATCAGGGTAGTAAGAAAAATGACTGAGAGTGCCGGATGCATAAATATCTTTTCAGTGATTACCAGGACGTGACATCGTCTAGCGTAGGATCGGACTTGCTCGGCTTGGGCAGTTTACCGTCCACCTTGAGCGGATTATCGACACGTTCGAGTTCGTCCTCATGTATCTTGAGATTGGTCTTGCGGCGCGGCAGATAATGGTTGGCCGGATGAGTGCCCCACTCCGGCATCAGATCGTAGCCCGCACTTTCGCGGATCGCCTTCGATACCACCGACTCGGGATCATGCACATCCCCGAACAAGCGCGCACTGGTCGGGCAGGCCATCACGCAGGCCGGTTTGCGGTCAGACTCGGGCAGTGTGGTGTCGTAGATGCGATCCACGCACAGGGTGCATTTCTTCATCACCTGCTGCTTCTCGTCTATCTCGCGCGCACCATAAGGACAGGCCCAGGAACAATACTTGCAGCCTATGCACTTGTCATAGTCCACCAGCACGATACCGTCTTCCTTGCGCTTGTAGGAAGCACCGGTCGGGCAGACCGGCACGCACGGAGGATCCTCGCAATGCAGACAGGATTTGGGGAAATGCACCGTCTCGGTGTTGGGATATTGCCCGACCTCGAAAGTCTGCACGCGATTGAAGAACGTGCCGGTCGGATCGGCGCCATAGGGATTCTCATCGCACAACGGCCCGGCCGAACCTGAAGTGTTCCATTCCTTGCAACTGGTCACGCAGGCATGACAACCCACGCAGACGTTGAGATCGATGACTAAAGCTAGCTGAGTCATTTAAGCACCCTTCTTGCGCAGCATATCTACTCCTTCCCCCTTGCAGCGGGGGAGAGCGCAGCGAGGGGGCAACTGGGATGGAGGTTGAATTTCCGTAAGATAATTCCAAATAGCAAACTTAACTCCTTCAATATTCTCCAGCACTTCGTTGTTCCAGAATCGCATAACTCGGAAACCTTTTGTTTCCAACCACTGTGTCCTGATAGCGTCGCTATCGGAATGATCTGCGTGCTGTCCACCGTCAACCTCCAAAACCAGCAGCGCTTCCAAACACACAAAATCAACGATGTAATTTCCGAGCGGATGCTGCCGCCGGAATTTGTAACATTCAAACTGTTTCATGCGCAGATGCCGCCAGAGCAGTTTTTCGGCATCAGTCATATTTCGGCGCAGGCTACGGGCGTTTTGTTTTGTTGTTGCATTTATCCGCGTTGCTTCGCTCATAGCTTCTACACCCATCCCAACCTTCCCCCTGCAAGGGGGAAGGAGTCTAGTCCCCTCCCCCTTGCAGGGGGAGGGCTAGGGTGGGGGTAGAAGTTCGGAAATTCCACTACTCCACCCTAATCCCGCAACCTGCCCTCATTTTTTACCGCCCTTCTTGCCGCCGAAATACGCAAACCATTTTGGCGGTTCGCTCATGTTCGGGTAGCGCTGCAACGGTTCGAATTGCGGCGAGGTCTGTTCGGGTTCGCCCTCCTCCGCCTTGTAGATGCGCACGCGCACATCGTACCAGGCAGCCTGCCCGGTGATCGGGTCGGAATTGGAATAGCGCGAGCCGTCCGGGTTGGCGGGCAGCTCTTCGGAGATCAGGTGATTGAGCAGAAAACCTTTCTGCGATTCGTTGGAGTCGGGCGACAGGTTCCATGCACCCGCCGCCTTGCCGATCGCGTTCCAGGTCCACACCGTGCCCGGTTCCACCGCCTCGGAATAACGCGCCATGCAGCGCACCTTGCCCCACTGCGATTCGACCCACATCCAGCCGCCGTCCGCGATGCCAGCATCGTGCGCGGCGAGCGGATTC
Source organism: Gallionella sp. (assembly GCA_041741275.1). Lineage (GTDB taxonomy): Bacteria > Pseudomonadota > Gammaproteobacteria > Burkholderiales > Gallionellaceae > Gallionella. Next base: position 12,331 of record JBGSKJ010000096.1, on the reverse strand, counting down.
ACGTACAGGTAATTGTGCGCATGGATCTGGCGCAACCAGGCATTTTGCGAATCCCATGAGTGGTACATCGCCATCGGCCGCTGCGTCACTGCCGCAAGCGGATACTTGTTATTGTCGCTGGACTGGGTTTCCAGTGGTTCATAGAAAAATGGCAGCGGATCGAAATAGGTCTCGATGCGCTTGGCCAGATTCGCAGGCGGTTTGCGCGTGATGCCGCGGCCCTGGGCGGCAAGGCGGAATTTCTGTAGCACTTCGGAATACAGGTGGATCAGGATGGGCTCGCCGTAGCGCGTGATGCGATTGCGCTGCGACCATTCCAGATAGCCCTTGTTCCAGTTGCGCATATACTGGTAGGAACGCGGCAGCTTGTGATGGAACACGCAGTTGTTCTTTTCGTACATCTCCCACTGCTTCGGGTTGGGTTCGCCAAGCAAGGACTTCTCGCCGCCCTTGCCGCGCCAGCCCGCCAGGAAGCCGATGCCGGAACCGGGCTCGGTCTCATAGTTCACGATGAAATCGGGATAGTCGCGATACTTGCGCTTGCCTTCTTTGGTGGCGAAGGCGGGTAACTTCAGGCGCGAGGCCAGCTCGATCAGCACTTCCTGGAATGGCTTGCACTCTCCTGTCGGCGGCAGCACCGGGATGCGTACCGAATCCACCAGGCCGTCGAATTCGGAGATCGGCCTGTCCAGCATCGACATCACATCATGACGTTCGAGATAGGTCGTGTCGGGCAGGATCAGGTCCGCATAGGCCGTCGTTTCGGAATGGAACGCATCGCACACCACGATGAACGGGATCTTGTATTCGCCGTTCTCCTCCTTGTCGTTGAGCATCTTCCTGACTTCGACGGTGTTCATCGTCGAGTTCCAGCCCATGTTGGCCATGAAGATCAGCAGCGTGTCGATCTTGTACGGATCGCCGCGCCAGGCATTGGTGATGACGTTGTGCATCATGCCGTGCACCGACAGCGGATATTCCCACGAGAAGGCTTTATCGATGCGCACCGGGCTGCCGTCCGGATTGACGAACAGATCGTCCGGGTCGGAAGGCCAGCCGAGCGCCATGCCATCCAGCGGGGTATTCGGCTTGACTGCCAGCGGCGTGTTCGGCGTGCGTGCGCAGGGCGGGATGGGACGCGGGAACGGTGTCTTGTGGCGGAATCCGCCGGGACGGTCGATGGTACCGAGCAGCGTCATCAGTATCGCCAGCGAGCGTATCGTCTGGAAGCCGTTGGAATGCGCTGCCAGACCGCGCATCGCATGGAAGGCCACCGGATTGCCGGTGACGCTGTCGTGTTCCTTTCCCCACGAGTCGGTCCAGGCGATCGGCAACTCGATGGTCTCATCGCGTGCCGTGATACCCATCTCATAGGCGAGTCGGCGGATGGTCTCGACCGGAATACCGGTCACACCGCTCGCCCATTCCGGGGTGTAATCCTTTACGCGCTCCTGCAACAACTGGAAGGCGGGTTTGACCGGCGTACCGTCGGACAGCTTGAATTCGCCGAACAGGAATGGATCGGCTCCCTCGGTGTGCGTGACCACCGGCTTGTTGCTGTTGCGATCCCACCACAGCTTGTTCTGCGGGTCGTAACAGCCCTCCTCTTCCGGAACCTCGGTGCGCACGAACATGCCGAATTCGTCATGCTTGTCGTCGAGGTTCACCAATTGCCCGGAGTTGGTGTAGCGCACCAGAAAATCGCGGTCATACAGACCGAGCGCGATGATCTCGTGGATCAGCGCGAGCAACAGCGCGCCATCGGTGCCGGGACGTATCCCCACCCATTCATCGGCGATCGCCGAGTAGCCGGTGCGTATCGGGTTGATCGAAATGAAGCGACCGCCTTCCCGCTTGAATTTCGAGATCGCGATCTTCATCGGATTGGAGTGGTGATCTTCCGCCGTGCCTATCATGATGAACAGCTTGGCGCGCTCCAGATCCGGACCGCCGAATTCCCAGAATGATCCGCCTATGGTGTAGATCATCCCGGCGGCCATGTTCACCGAACAGAACCCGCCGTGAGCGGCATAGTTGGGTGTGCCGAACTGGCGCGCGAACAATCCGGTCAGCGCCTGCATCTGGTCACGACCGGTGAACAGCGCGAATTTCTTCGGGTCGGTGGCGCGTATCTTTCCCAGCCGCTCGGCGAGGATCTCGAAGGTCTCTTCCCAGCTGATCTCCTCGAACTCTCCCGCGCCGCGATCCGTGCCCGGCTTGCGCCGCAGCGGCCTGGTCAGCCGCGCGGGAGAGTATTGCTTCATGATGCCGGAACTGCCCTTGGCGCAGATCACGCCGTTGTTGAGCGGATGATTCGGATTGCCGTCTATGTAACGCACCTCGCCATCGCGCAGATGGACGCGTATCCCGCAGCGGCACGCACACATGTAACAGGTCGTATTGCGCACTTCATTCTTGGCGTCAGGCGCAGGCGATGCGAGAGGATCGTGCAGCGGGGTGATCGTGCTCTGAGAGTCGCCAAAATTATGGGTTTTCATCAATGATCTTTTGGTAATTTGAATGTCACTCTGGCGAAACTGAAGGTAAACTCCAAGGCTCATCTTCGTTGGGGGCGCTAGTATGAGCAACCGACAACCCCGCCATCCATAGCCGTGATGAGCTATTGCCTTATAGCCCGTAAGGGTTATCGTGGCTTGGCAGCAAAAGTCATAGCATTACAACATGTTCACAAGGGTTATTCCAACGATTTCGGAGTTCGCACAAATGCCCAGGCACGTGAAAAATCCGCGTGAAGAAGTTGGCAGTTCCGAATACGCGTAATATGCAAGCGAGCGGTTTTTTTCGCAACACTTAAAATAAGAAATGGCGAAGGGAAGATTAGCATGGCACTCGTAAGACCGCACGGCGGGCGCGATCTTAATCCGCTGCTGCTCAAAGGGAGAGCACTCGCGGACGAATCGCAGCGTGCGCGCTCATTGCCGAAGATCAAAGTCAGCTCGCGCGAAAAAGGCGATCTCATCATGCTCGGCATCGGCGGCTTCACCCCGCTCGACGGCTTCATGACCCGCGCTGACTGGGAAGGCGTGTGCGATGGCATGAAGATGTCCAACGGCCTGTTCTGGCCTATCCCCATCACGCTATCCACCGACAAAGCCACCGCTGATTCGATCAAGACCGGCGCCGATGTCGCGCTGGTCGACCCGGACAACGGCGAGATCCTCGCCACGATGAAGGTCACCGAAAAATACACCATCGACAAGGCGCACGAATGTGCCATGGTATTCAAGACCACCGACCCAGATCACCCCGGCGTGAAAATGGTGATGGAGCAAAGCGACATCAATCTTGCCGGACCGGTCAAAGTTCTTTCCCAGAGCGATTTCCCGGAGAAGTACGGCGACCTGTTCATGACTCCAGCGCAGACACGCGAGCTGTTCGAGTCCTATGGCTGGTCGAAAGTAGCCGCATTCCAGACGCGCAATCCGATGCACCGCTCCCATGAGTATCTGGCCAAGATCGCCATCGAGACCTGCGACGGCGTGTTGGTCCATTCGCTGCTCGGCCACCTCAAGCCCGGCGATATTCCCGCCGATGTGCGCGCCGATGCGATCTCGGTATTGATAGACAAATATTTTGTGAAGAAGACCGTGGTGCAGGCCGGTTATCCGCTCGACATGCGTTATGCGGGTCCGCGCGAGGCGCTGCTGCATGCGCTGTTCCGCCAGAACTACGGTTGCTCGCACTTGATCGTCGGACGCGACCATGCCGGGGTCGGCAATTATTACGGCCCGTTCGATGCACATCACATCTTCGACGAGATCCCCAAAGGCTCGCTGGAAACGCAGCCGCTCAAGATCGACTGGACATTCTGGTGCTACAAGTGCGGCAGCATGGCCTCGGCACGTACCTGCCCGCACGATGAGAAGGATCGGTTGCTGGTCTCCGGCACCAAGCTGCGCAAATGGCTATCCGAGGGCGCGGACGTGCCCGCGGAATTCAGCAGGCCTGAAGTGCTGGAAATACTGCGTGCCTATTACGCGAGTCTGGAAGAGAATGAAAAAGTTGAAGTAAAGCTCAGCGGGCATTCGGGACGCTAGAAAACACCCCCTCCCCCTTGATGGGGGAGGGCCGGGGAGAGGGTGATAAATCAAAACCGCCCCGCTCCCTAACCCTCTCCCACGAGGGGAGAGGGGACGCTCTCCAGGGCGCGAAGTAACGTAGGCCGAGCAAATCCCGGCCTACATGATTTGTGTATTTGTGATTTATTATTTTTATTTTTCAGAGGAATAACGAGCATGCAAATTTTTGTTCGGGCTGATTAAGTAATGGTGGTAGGTTCGCAGGGTGAAGAATTTTTGTGGGGGGTAACTTTTTCCATACTCGACGGCCAACCGATTTAAGGGTAATTTTGCGTCTAAATTATTGAGGAGAACCCAATGTTCACGAGCAACCTCTTTGCCGAACTTTCGGCATCAATTCCAATCGTCGTCATGCAGGGGTACATCATTTTGATGGTCTTGCTGGTCATAGGCGGGACGATACTTGACATGATGCATAAGAAAAGCGCGCAGTACTTTTTCGCAAATGCGAAAAAAGCGCAGAAGAGCGCAAAACGGTCAGTGGGTGCTGGAGAAAAAGCATCGATTGCCGCTTCGGTGCTGGTGAACGAAGTATTAACTTCTGGCGAATTCAGCAATCCAAGACGCAGGCTTTCCCATCTGTTGACCATGTGGGGCACCATTATTTTCATTGTGACTACCGCGATCATGATTTTTGGCTATCCCACGCCGGCAACGCCCACACCCGCCTTGCTGCCACAGCTATGGCATATCGGTGCACTGATGCTGGCCGTTGGTGGATACTGGTTCTGGCTTTTTATCCGCGTAGATGTGTCTGCGGAAGGCCTTCCATGGTTTCGGTTCGAGCGTGCGGATCTGTTTATTCTCTCGCTTCTTGCCACCTCGACTTTCGCATTGGTCTGGTCATTTACTGGCGGTGGATTAACCATATTCTTTGCCTTGTTCATCCTGGCAAGCACCGTTCTCTTTGGCGGCGTATATTTTTCCAAGTTTGCCCATATGTTCTTTAAGCCCGCTGCGGCCTACCAGAAAAAAATCACCCGGGCCGATGGTTCTCGGGAGAATTTGCCCCCTGACTATGATTTGACGGATCCTGAAGTACAGCGAAAGTTTCCGGATATCCCTGCGTATATGGGCAAGAACCCGCCAAACATGGGGCTGTGTATCAAGGCTGAAAGAGCAAAACACTACTAACACTGACTTGACTGATTATCTATAAAGAATAGAGGAATAAATTATGCCAACCTTTGTATATATGACACGTTGTGATGGTTGTGGAGAATGCGTTGACATCTGCCCTTCCGACATCATGCACATCGATAAAACCCTTCGACGTGCTTACAACATTGAACCCAACATGTGCTGGGAGTGTTACTCCTGTGTAAAAGCCTGTCCGCACCACGCGATTGATGTGCGCGGTTATGCCGACTTTGCACCACTTGGACACAGTGTTCGAGTGATCCGTGATGAAGATAAAGGCACGATTGCGTGGAGCATCAAGTTCCGCAACGGTAAAAAAGATATGGAGCTGTTGGCGCCTATCACAACCAAGCCCTGGGGTTCGGCGACACCTAAACTCGCAGACGAGCCTGCTCCAAGCAAGGAAATGCGTGACAGTGAGTTATTGTTTAACGAGCCCAAATATATCCGCATGGATGAAGGTGGTTTACATACACTGGAATCCAATGGCTTGACACTTAAAAAAGGGGTTTACTACTAAAATGGCATACCAAACTATCATTGAAGACGATATCGACATCCTGGTAGCAGGTGCGGGCCTTGGCGGCACCGGTGCTGCATTTGAAGCAAGATATTGGGGCAAGGACAAAAAGATCGTTATTGCCGAAAAAGCAAACATCATGCGTTCTGGTGCGGTAGCCCAGGGCCTGTACGCGATCAACTGCTACATGGGTACACGCTTTGGCGAGAACAATCCCGAAGATCACGTACGCTATGCACGTATCGACCTGATGGGTATGGTGCGTGAAGACCTCGCTTTTGATATGGCGCGTCACGTTGATTCCACGGTGCATAACTTTGAAGAGTGGGGCCTTCCCATCATGCGCGACCAGAAGAAGGGTTCATTTTTGCGTGAGGGGCGTTGGCAGATCATGATTCATGGTGAATCCTACAAGCCTATCGTTGCCGAAGCGGCGAAGAAACAAGCAGACAAGGTATTCAACCGTGTCTGCCTGACCCATCTGCTCATGGATGATTCCAAAGAGAACCGCGTTGCGGGTGCTGTAGGCTTCAATGTACGCACGGGTAACTACCACGTATTCAAGTCCAAGACTGTGATCTGCGGTGCCGGCGGTGCCTCGAACATCTTCAAACCGCGTTCCGTCGGTGAAGGTGCGGGTCGCGTCTGGTACGCACCGTGGTCGTCGGGATCTGCCTATGGTCTGATGATCGGAGCAGGCGCGAAGATGACGCAGATGGAAAACCGTATCGTACTGGCCCGATTCAAGGACGGTTACGGTCCTGTCGGCGCCTATTTCCTGCATCTCAAGACCTATACCCAGAATGCCTACGGTGAAGAGTACGAGTCCAAGTGGTTCCCGACACTTCAGGAAATGGTAGGCAAAGAATACCTGGATCCGGAAGTTTCGCACAGAACTCACAGACCCATTCCGACTTGTCTGCGTAACCACGCAATAATCTCCGAGGTAAATGCCGGTCGCGGTCCAATTCACATGGTGACCATGGAAGCATTCCAGGATCCTCATCTTGAAGAGATCGGCTGGCACAACTTCCTCGGCATGACCGTTGGTCAGGCGGTACTTTGGGCGGCCACAGACGTTGATCCGAAATACGAAAACCCTGAACTGACGACTTCCGAGCCATACGTAATGGGTTCGCACGCAACGGGTTGTGGCGCCTGGTGTTCAGGCCCTGAAGACTTGTCTCCACCCGAGTACTTCTGGGGCTATAACCGCATGACCACCGTTGAAGGTCTGTTCGGTGCGGGTGATGCGGCTGGTGGTACACCACACGCGTTCTCATCGGGATCTTTCACAGAAGGTCGTCTGGCGGCTAAAGCGGCGTGCAAGTATATCGACGACGGCAAGGGCGAAGGCATTGTCGTTTCTGACAAGCAGATTGCCGACCTGAAAGCAAAGATTTACAAACCATTAGAGACATACGCGGTATATAAAAACGAAGTCGTTGGGGGTTCAGTCAATCCGAACTTCATCAATCCGAAACAGGGTCTTGATCGTTTGCAGAAGTTGATGGATGAGTACTGTGGTGGTTTTGGCGTGAACTACATGACCAACGACAAGCTCCTGAATATCGGTCTCAAGAAAATGTACATTCTGGGAGAGGATCTGGAAAAAGTCGCCGCTTCAGATATACACGAGTTGTTACGTGCATGGGAGTTGAAACATCGCTTCCTTACATCTGAAAGTGTGTTCCACCATACGCTGTTCCGTAAGGAAACACGTTGGCCGGGATACTACTACCGTGGTGATGCAATGAAACTGGACGATAAAAACTGGCACGTGCTGACAGTTTCCCGTCGTGATCCCAAGACAGGCGAGTATACGATGGAAAAAGCACCGCTTTACCACCTGGTAGGTGATGTAGAGAAAGCGGCTCCGGAAGGGCACTAAGCAAATAGTGGCTTGATTTTTACAAGCCGGGAAATATATTTGCGAAAAAAAGGACCGACATGTTTGGTGTTGGTCCTTTTTTATCTATCCAGAGAGTGGTTTGGCCAGAGAGTGGTTTGGCCTCTTCATAGACAAAGTTAAATTACCACCAGCAAAGCCGGCGGCTTATTGGGTGAGCACCTCAAAGGCTCCATTAAAACCGTGAGCCGCCTGAAGGCGGCAGGTTATTTACTCCTTCCCCCTTGCAGGGGGAGGGAACGAAAGCGATGCCGCAGAATTTTGACTTTGCTTTACGTGACCGCCGCATAGGTCAAACCCTTGTGAGTCCCCAGGCATAGCCGGGGTCGAATTATGAAATGCTGTGCAGGTGAGATATTTTATGAACATTCTTGAAAAAACAGATGGAGAGATATTAGAGTTGGCCAACCCGATGTGGGCTGATCTTATCAAGTACTCCAATGAAGGAAACTACGGTGCTTTCACGCGTAACTTTTCGAGCTCTTTTATTGCGGGTGCCAATGAGGTTGAAATGGGTAAGCAGTTTGCGAGAAGCGACCTTGCGAAAAACCTGTCAGATGATTATTCGTATCTTGGCATGATACGCCGTGGTGAATTTGTCACTGTTTTATATAAAGTGATAAACAAAAAAAATAATAGTGAATGGCTGGGCAGACTGGTGCTGGGTTATGAAAAGGACAAGGTTAAAATCTTCGGCGCCACGCTGTTCTAAGACACCTTTTTCATTATCAGGCCTTCCCAGTCATGTCAGATACAATTGAAGACGAAAAATTCGTTGAACTAAATTACAAGGTCATCGATAACAAAACCGGTGACATACTGGTTACTGTGGATTATCCGCTGGCTTATGTGCATGGCGTGAATGATGTCATGTCTGAAGAAGTGACCAAGGAACTGTATGGTAAAAAAGTGGGCGACATCATCGAAGTGCCAATAGACACTACAAAGTTATACGGCGAGAGAGATGAATCACTGGTATTTACCGATCGTATAGACAATGTCCCGGAAGAATATCGGGAAATTGGCATTACCATCACCATGGAAAATGAAAAAGGTGAGCCCAGAAACTTTATCGTTACCCGATTCGATGACAAGACATTAACTGTCGACGGCAATAACCCCCTTTGCGGCAGAGAAGTCACTTTCATGCTGGAAGTCTTGTCTATACGTGAAGCGACCGGGGAAGAGATCGAGCTTGGCGGAGCGGTCGGCGCCGATCCTGACTTAAATGAAATACTCGATCGGGCAAAATGAAATTCTCAACGAATTACCTGCTTTACCCCCGCAACAAGGCCCTGGAACGGGCTTTGGCAAATTCTTTAGGCAGGCTGGGCGATGAATGGGTTAAGGCGGCTACGCCGGATACCAAGGTCGCACTCGCTGATAATTTTCTTTACACGCGGGGAAATTTTGAACAGCATCGTTTCAGTTCCAATATTCTTGAGCGTGTGCGTGAGGCACTTGAGGGATCGCTGACAGCCACTCCTGTTACAGGTACTCCGGCTCCAAACATAAGCCGCGATCAGGAGCCATTGGCCTGGGCTGAGACTCAGAATCAACTTGGAAACATTCTGGCGGCACTGGGACAGCAGCGCAGAGATGCTGAATTGTTTGAACGGGCCATTCAGTGTTTTAGCCATGCATTAGCGGAGTTCAAACAGGAAAACTCGCCATTGGAATGGGCAGCTACGCAATATAACCTGGGCACGGCCAACCAGGCGCTTGGTCGGCTACTTGATGCTACACAGCCGTTAAAAATCGCTGTAGATGCGTATACCAATGCTTTGCTGGTTTGGACGCGAGATGAGTCTCCGGAAGACTGGATGTTTACGATGCATCAGCTTGGAGATACTTTCCATGCGTACGGAAAACTGCTTAAAGGTAACCGTCAACTGCAAAAGTCCGTTGTCGCCTATAAAAATGCGCTTGCCGTACTCGATGCGGATAATTATCCGTTAGAGTTAACCGCTACACATAATAACCGTGCTGCTGCATTGCATCATCTCGGAGAGACAGAAGAAAACCCCGAGCGCCTGGAGGAAGCGATTAGATCTTATGAAAAGGCATTAACGGTCAGTATGGAGCAGCAACTTCCTATTCATCTGGCGGTGCTATGCAGGGTAAACAAGACGACAGCACAGAATGTACTGGCAGAATTAACAAGCGATACCGGGCTTGCAGAAGAAGTGGCCGATGAGTTTGAAGTCATTATCGAATGTTTTTCGCATGCCCTTCAGCCACTCTGTTTAAGGCATTGCGAGGAGCAAATGAACAAGGCAAGATCGCTGGCGCTAGCCAATAGCGTAAGCCGCTGATGAGGGGATCGAATTGTCGGCTGTAGAAAAAACAGAAAAAAAGCGGGACCCGAACGATCCATGCCTGTTCTGCAAAGATCCGCGTGGCGTATCACTGCAGCATGAACTTGCTTACAGTGCGCGTGATACCTACGCGGTGAGCCCGGGCCATACCCTGGTGATCCCACGGCGCCATGTAGCCAGCTTTTTCGACCTGACGACCGAAGAGGTCAATGCCTGCATGGGGCTGATCACCGAGGAGCGCATGCGACTGGACGAGGAATTCAAGCCTGATGGTTACAATATCGGCGTTAACGTAGGACAGGCGGCCGGGCAGAGTGTCTTTCATGTCCATATTCACCTCATTCCGCGCTACCAGGGTGATGTCGAGAATCCACAGGGCGGTGTGCGCCATGTGATTCCAAAGAAGGGACATTACACGCGCTAGATAGTACAATTTAGCCAGTTAAGTGGGAGGGACTGGCCTGTTGAAATTCCTCCCGTTTTCAACCAGCAAGGAGATATGATCATGAGTGATGACAAGAAGCCTTTTATCCGTCCCAAGGTTCCAGATGGCCACGCATTCCACGTAACAACTCGTCAGAAAGAAATTGTACCGGGGCAGTTTTTTGTTGGCTATGAAACCATCTGGGAACCGCACCAGAAAGAAGTTCCATACACCACGCCCAAGAAGCCCTGACAAGAATATTTAACCTGGAAACCACAGATGAAATTTGTAGGAGCGGGCCATGCCAGCGAATTGCCTGGTCGCGGGCATGGCCCGCTCCTACAAAATGGCTAACCCTATTGGTGAGCTGCGCGAAAGGCGCAAGGAACTATCATCATAGGCTTTCCATGGAAACACAAAAGATCAACTGGGGTTCCCAGGTTTAAGGCAATCAGCTGCGCGGCACTTTGATAGATAGTCGAAGGCCGCGCGGATAACTCTTAACAACTCAAGTCTGGATTTGGTTTATAAAAAGCACGCTTATAGCGTGCTTTTCTTTTTAATATAAAGTGCTATTTAAACCCAACTAATCCATTAGCCCCAACATCCCCTCCCCCTTGCAGGGGGAGGGCTAGGGATAACCAATCACTTGCTGCGTTTTTGCAGCTTAGTGAGATGGCTAGTTGTTACATCAGGGGGTAGAAACTTGGATTCCCCACTGCCCTACCTCAATCCCAACCCCCTGCAAGGGGAAAGGAGCGGGTTTTTTCTAATGGATTATCTGGGTTAAAACTTAAACACGCTCAGCAAGCTGGTAATCCACATTAATAAAAGCGCCGATATCTGCGAGAAAACGAATCGTTCTGGCACCGAATCCGACATCGGGCACCGATTCATTTTTATCAATGGATAAAACCAGTACCACGCCGATTCTGGGCGATAAGTTGTGGCTTTTAATGACTTGCAGGATTTTTTCCTTGGCCGGTTCTATTTTTTTAATGATGATCTCCGTCATTTTATAAACGTCGATATTGTCCGTCATCGTTTCCGTTGATAACTCCCATGAACTGATCACGGGTTTATCCAGGGCACTGTGCGCGCCGGATGCATCAACCGAGGTAGGTTCGATGCCCAGCAGACGCGTGATGTCATCAGGATCGAAATGATAACCACTGAGTGTGAAATGGGCGCGTGCTTTATTCGATGCCAAGTTATTACCCTCATCAATTGATTGTTTATAGGACGAGAGATTATAGCGTATAGCGAAAGCCCCATTCTTATCACAAAGAAACTGGGCTCCGTCCCTAAAACACAGTAAAAATCGGGGATGGACCACGAATCGCTATGTGGTAGCTGTTGCACTCGAATTTACTTGGCAGATTGATTAACCCGTATGCAAGCAGCCGAGGCACTACACAAGCTGCAAGGTTTCATCGGCAATGCTCAACGTCAAGTAATTGGTGAGCTGTGCTACGGCGAAGAAAAGCAGTTCTTTTACGACAAACTCGTCGGGCTGGCCCACATTGTAGAAACGATGCCAGTGACCTATGCGACGGACGGACAGGGCAATCAAGCCATCGTACAACTGCATTATTTCACCGCTGGTGCAGACTGGTACATCACAGAGCGTGATTGTGAGACCGCGCAGCTGCAGGCGTTTGGCAAGGCAGATTTGGGCTATGGCGGGGAGCTGGGTTATATCAGCCTGGTGGAAATTTTGAAGTGCGGTGCCGAACTGGACCTGTACTGGCAGCCTCGCAAGCTATCTGAAATCTGAACGACTATAGACTCGGCACGATGAAGATTGAACTTTGTCCATGCGTCTCAGTCAGATGCGCATGGACAAAGAAGATGCAAGATTTCAAACATTGGAGCGGTTGCACGAGCGGCGTAAGCAGGTCGTGCGATTGCATCGCAAAG
>JBGSKJ010000095.1:0-2229 GCA_041741275.1 Gallionella sp. | reverse complement strand
CGTTCCGCCCTGCGCCAGCACGATCTCCGCTTCACGCAGCTTGCCGATGATCTCTTCCGGCTTGTGCTTCCTCGCCATTCCATTCCTCCTTCGTGGCCAATTCTAAAATAGAAATTGGGCCACTCAGAAGGGGGCAGATCAGGTCGGTTCGCCTCGCATAGGTAATGGATAAGGCACTCTTTTGAGAAATCAAATCGTTCCACCTCAATGAAGCAGAGCGCAAGTCGGCTTTGCGCGGGGAAGGGGGTTCACCTCTTCCCTCGGAAAAGTGTCCGCTCAACCATCCCTTTGGGATAAACGATGATAAGGTATCTCAGCCGTTTCAATGGGCGCGTCACATGGCTTACCCGCCATAGCGACATCGCCAAGACCGACATCGACCGCTGGCGCATCAAGTAATCGTTGCTAATTCCGCGATCAACAGATCTCACAAACGCGAAGGGGGCTTTTGCGCGCCAATACCCGTTACTGCAGCTTACATTTGAGAGTTCCCAATTCCAGCAGATCCGGCGGCGCGGAGGCTCCGTGAGACTGTTCGATCTTTAAAAAACCGGCGCGGGTCTGGCGCGTCCATGCGGCGAAGACCTGATCGGCTTCCTTGGCGCGTTGCCCCAGCATGGAGTCCGCCTGGGCCGTGATCTGGGCGATCTTGCTGAGGCGCTGGTTCAGTTCGTCTCCGATTTGCCCGAGCCGCACGGCTCTGCTTTTGTCCAATCGTGCAAGCTCTCCATCACAACGCTGTTCGGCGTCGGCAATCTTTTGCGCAGCATTGGCCGCAATTGCATCGGCGGCCCGCGCGAGTTGCTGATCGGCAAGCAGCGCAAGCGCCCAGCCGGCCAATGGGAAGGACAGTGCCATGGCCAGAACCTGCTTGCTCGAATAATCCAGAATGAACAGCGCGAAGGCTCCGGCGAGATAGGCCACACCGAGCCCCACAAAATTCAGCCTGCCACTGCGTTGCAGAGCGAACGCCATGCTGCGGCGCAGCAGATGCGTGGCCGTGCCGGACAGCAATCTGACCTCATCCGCCTGCCAGAGCCGGATCTGTCCGATTTCGGTGGCGCAGGCCTGGTGTGCCTGGTTGCTGTCCCGCAGGAAGCCGTCATTGATAGCGCTGGTTTCGCTGATGTGCGTCCCGGTGCCGGTTTCGACGCTTGGCGCCTGGGCCAGCACTTTCAAGGCATGGGCCGCCTCGTTCATCGCTTGCAGTAGAGCCTTCATCTGGGGGTAGCCAGCGCCCGCCCGGCGGGCACCTGCCAGCGCGGCGTCGACAGCTGATCCGGCCTTGTTGATACCCTCGATCGCTGCAGCGGCACCTGGACTGAGTTTGCTCACGAATACCCTCCTCACCACCGATGCGGCGCACGCGGCAGTGCATTTTCAAATTTTGTCAGGGTCTGGTGCAATTCGTCTGCGCAATTCTCGATCGGCTTTAGGCATTGAATCTGATAGTATCGTCCGACATCGTCCTGCCAATTCTGTTCCAGCTTGCGCTCCTCGTCGATGATCAGTCTGAGCAACCGCATCGTTCAGATCACCCGGGCTGGAAGATGTGTCCAGCCGAGCTGGCGAGCGACAAGCGCGCGATGCCGGCCGGAGGTCCAGCCGAATGCTGGCCCGGTAAGAGGATGCGGTGCGTTGACAACGATCGGCTCGTTACCGCCGATCATACATTCCCATGCAAACACGAGACCTTGCGGGCTACCTGTTCGTCCGGCCAGACGGTCAAGCTGTTCCAGCTGACTGCGACTTATTCCGCGCGGATCGCGCATCATCGGAATGATCTCCTCGGCAAACCGCGAGAGCATTGCCGCGATGTCATCCCTGCTGGCCTTGTTGAACTGCAGATCGTCAGACACTTTTGCCCAGTCCAGATCATCGATCGCGATCCACATCATGCCCGGGGGTAACACAGGCAGCTCCTGGGCGCCGTGGATGCCTGTACGCCCGCGACCAGGCCCTGAGCCCGCGATCCCTCCCGGGGCTGCCGACCCGGACGTCGGCATGGTCCGCTCGTGCGGGATCGCATCGTATATCTGGTATCTGCCAAGCGCCGACAGGCAGGCTTGCTGTGCCTTGTCGTAATGCTTCGGAAAGTCCTGCTCCAATGCTCTCAAGCGCAGTTTCGCCTGCGCGGCGGCTTCGGCTACTTCCTCGGCATAGTCCCGGCATCTGTCGAGATGGTCTTCGGCATCGCGGATGTCTTGCCGGGTCACGCAAGAGTCCTCG
>JBGSKJ010000094.1:0-4343 GCA_041741275.1 Gallionella sp. | reverse complement strand
CCCTTTGCGATGCAATCGCACGACCTGCTTACGCCGCTCGTGCAACCGCTCCAATGTTTGAAATCTTGCATCTTCTTTGTCCATGCGCATCTGACTGAGACGCATGGACAAAGTTCAATCTTCATCGTGCCGAGTCTATAGCATTGGGGCCAATAACCACTTCCGTGCCGACAGCCACATCGTCCAACAAAGGAAACTTGTATAACTGGGCCGTCAGCATCTGAATCTGTTCCCACTTGGGCAACTCGTCGCGGGGCACACCCATGGCGCCGACGCGGCCATGGTGTCCTACTTTGGACAAGCCAAATTCTGCAAGATGCTGGATGTACTGAGTGTGCGGTTCTTCCGCTGCGCCGTTGATATCCTTATACAAACCCTGGTAGGCTTCACGATCATAGGGCTGTGGATTGTCTGCCGCCCATGCTTTGATTTCATCTTCATCGACCCAGACCTTGCCGTCTTCTACCTGTGATGAGAAAAGCTGCAGCCGCTCCTTAGGATTATATGAACTGACACCGGTTTCGTAACTGTAATCCCAGTCATGTAAACCACACACCAGGTTCTTGCCTTCGATATGTCCGTCAGACATCAGCGCGCCGCGATGCAAGCATCTTCCGTAGAGCACGGAAACTTTTTTTTCTTCTTTCAGCCGAATTATGACCAGATCAACTTCCGCAACAAGTGCATAGGTCGGCTTGAGCGGGATCAGTTCAGATAATACGGCAACCGCAGTTTTCTTCATGAAGGACACTTCCTGGTCAGGCTATGAATATTTTGTTGGTGTGAGCACATAGCGCTCAAACACAATTTGTCTGTTTATTCTCTGTCGGATAAGCTGTTGAAACAAGCAGTGTTTCTGTCCACAAAATGGAAATCGGCGAAACCGGCATGCGCATGTTCCTTGGTGTTATCGGTGTCTGAAGCAACAGAAAGCTGAATCATGCGCGCTTGATTGGAACCAAACTCGGCGATCATATCCTGCTGCACATCATGGCGCGCGACGACCCATTGAGCTGCGTTGGCTGCACCGGTTTCCGCCACGATCATGCGCGTGCGGTCGGTATAGGCATTCGGCTTGCGCGTACCCACCGGATAGCGGTTGTCCCACACATAGTTGATCGCGGCATCGGGCACGGCATCGCCGTAGATACTGCGCGCCAGCTTGAGCTTTGCGCGGGTCATGAAACTTAGCTCGGATGGAGGCATATCAAACGACACATACACGCGCGCCGCGTAATCATCACCCGCTTTTGTCGCCATGTCCGCCATGACCAGTGGCGCATCTATCCGCCATCTCCAGCACAACACCGGGGTGCTATTCAAATCAACTTCGACCGGACGTGCCAGCAGCGCCATACTTCGGTCGGCAGTGGCTTCAATGGCGAAAACCCCATCCCACTGCCTAAGCTGATAACGGGTAGGCGGCAACTTTTTATTCAATTGCACGATTTTCCAAGGCGCGGGCAGTATCGCTGCTTCACCGGAAAATTGATCTAACCACACGATCTCTTTAGCCTGAACAGCGTTGGAGATGACCCACAAAAACAATATGCCTACACTACGCCACCGCATATGACCTCCATTGATCCGGGAGGTATTTCAAGTCTTGCGGCTCATCTACATCATGTAGCATCTGCCCAACTCGAACCGACCAGCCGAGCTGTCCAATACGGGAAATAGTCACGCTGGCAACCGCATCTGTACTCCAGGGCATGTCGATGAACAGGAATGGGCTGAACTGCCGGAGTCCCAGTAGTGCGTAGCCTCCATCGATGGTGCAGTGGATGATCGCATCGCGCTCGATCAAGGCTTGTGCAGCCCCACGTAACAAGGCAGCAGACATTTCCACACAGTCTGTGCCGATCAGCAGCACAGATTGCCCCTGTTCAACGCTACGCCGGGCAGCACGCGCCAGTCGCGCACCGAGATCACCTTCACCCTGATCTGAAATATCGATTTCTTTCGGCAGTTGAATGCCGTGCCACGCTGCATCATTGATTTCCGGGGTTATGCACAACTCTACAGGACCAATATCTGCGGCGAGTGCTTCGTGTAATGTATGTAAAAGCATCTGCTGCGCCAGTTCGGCAGCGCCTTCCTTGCCAAGCGCTGGTATCAAACGTGTCTTGGCAAAACCCGGCTGGGGCGCCTTGGCGAATATAATGATGCGGGTCGGTTTCATCGATACTGCCTCGCCAGATCAGCCGCATCCGTGCCGCGCCAATAAGCCCAGCGTAAACGCCACATCAGGAAAATAGTGCGCCACACACCACGCGTTTCCCAGCGCCTGCCGGAGGTGGACACACATTGCGTGATACAGGCAGGACGCGAGTAAGCCAGCAAGTGTTTGCACAGCTCCACATCTTCCATCAGAGGTTGATCAGGGTATCCATGCAATTTCTCGAATACAGCGCGTCGTAAGAATATCGCCTGATCACCGGTGGCGATGCCGGTCAATCGCGAGCGCCAGTTCATCAGGCGGCCGATCACACGCAGCATGAAAGGCCGCCCGGTGATGCACACATCGAAGCGACCCCAGCAATGATCTTTTCGCGTCAATGCATTGGTGATATGAAACGCTGCGCCCTCAGGCAAACGCGTGTCGGCGTGCAGAAATAACAACACGTCCCCGTTCGCGTGGGCTGCACCCGCATTCATCTGCCGCGCTCGTCCGCGTACAGTGTGCAGCACGGTGAAGCCTGCTATCTCGGCCAACTTGGCGGATCCGTCCGTACTGCCACCATCGACAAAAATGATCTCACAGCCGCCGCGACACAAAGGCAATAGGTGCGCAAACAAGTCCGGCAACTGTGGCGCCTCGTTGAGCATGGCTACGACAATCGACAAGCGCATCACACAACCCCGCGCCTAAACACTGAAATCGGGATCGATTCTCCGGCACTGGCCAGAAAATGAAATAGCGAGGTCATCACGCGACATCTCCCGGCAAGGCAGATCGAGGCAAAATTTCTGCGCGTCCATGACGTGCACGAACCCAAATTTTCAAGAGGATGAACATGCCAATCATCGCTCCGACAAAAATCAGCACAACACTTTGTGCAGCCTGCATTTGTTCGAAGATTTTGTTGATCTGGACGGCAAAGAACATACCTAAAGTCACCGCTGTAGCCGACCACAGTAGCGCCCCGATTCCGTCAAAGAGCAGGAAACGAGGCAAACTGAGGCCTGAAATTCCAGACATGGGGGCGGCAAAGGTGCGAAACCCCGGAACAAAGCGTGCAAAAATCAAACCGCGCGGACCAAAATGAGCCAGCATTTCTTCGGTTTTTGTCATGCAAGCCGAAGAACCAAAACTGAACCGGCAATACACCCGAACCAGATGCGCCGCACCCACTCGTCCTGCGCCATACCAGATACTGTCACTGAATAATGCTGCAACAGCTGCCACCAGCACAGTTGGTAGCCACCCCATCGAACCGCCGGCAACAAGACTGCCCGCAATCAACAAGGTCGTCTCCCCAGCCATGGGTACGCCGGCATTGTCCAGCATCACCCCGGCGAACACGGCGCCATATCCGTATTGGCTGAACATGGCAAATATCTGGCTGACAACATCTTTCACAACTATCCTCCGATACCGAGTGGCAGCAACTTCACGTAAAGACGCTGAAAAAATAAGTGTTCATCCCCGTTTCCATGTGTGAAAGCGCTCCAACCACACCAGCACTTTTTGCGGCGCATGTGCCCGCTTCCATTCACCGGCGGCATATTTATTCGCTTCCGCCAATGTCGGATAGGTATGAATCGTGCCAAGGATCTTGTTCAATCCCAGTCCGTGTTTCATTGCCAGCACGAATTCCGCCAGCAGGTCGCCCGCGTGTTCACCAACGATGGTGACACCGAGTATCTTGTCCTTTCCGGGCACGGTCAGCACTTTGACGAAACCGTACGCCGTGCCATCGGCGATAGCGCGATCGAGATCGTCTATACCGTACCTGGTGACTTCATATGCGATACCTTGCTCCCGTGCCTCTTGCTCGTTGAGGCCAACGCGCGCGACTTCCGGGTCAATAAAGGTAGACCAAGGTACCACCGAGTAATCTGCCTTGAATTTTTTGAAGTCGCCGAAAAGCGCGTTGACCGCCGCATACCACGCCTGGTGCGCGGCCACGTGGGTGAACTGGTAGGGCCCGGTCACGTCGCCGGCCACCAGGATGTTCGGGAAGTTCGTCCGCAGCAGCGCGTCGGCCTCGATCGTGCGGCGAGGCGTCAGGCGCACGCCGAGGTCCTCGAGCCCGAAGCCCTCGGCAGGGAGCCAGCCGGTGATCATCAACGGCAAGAGCCGGGCTGGCCCTAGCCAGCTCGCCCGTCACCTTGGCCGC
>JBGSKJ010000093.1:0-6267 GCA_041741275.1 Gallionella sp. | reverse complement strand
TGTATCAAGTTCGCTGCGCTCTTGCTCGGTAAGTGTTACCCGGTATCTCGGTGACATGGTGACCTCCTTTGATTAAGGGTTTCACCAGTATGCCACAGGGCTCTACGATGCGAAATAAATAATGTTACATGGCACTAGCTTGATGCCAACCAACGTATCTTTGATAAATTAGCTCTTGCAGCACGCGTAGTCGTCTGGTGCTTCCCATGCTTCGTTGGCAAACGCCGCATCGACCGGTGTATTTGTCAGATGATTGGCGTAGTTGCTCAGAGTTTTCATGGCAACACCCAGAATCACTTCCAAAGCATGTTGTTTTGTGTAGCCCGCTGCAAAGAAGTTCTTGAGTTCCTGGCTGTCTGCCACCCAGCCGCGTTCGCGCACCACTGCGCGGGTGAAAGTAGCCAATGCGTTCAGCTTGGTATCCGGCAAGCTGCCGCCGGTACGCAATGCGCTGATTATGGCCGCATCAGCCTTGACCATGTTGCGTGCAATGAACGAATGCGCAGCCACGCAATAGGCGCAGCGATTTTCCACACTCACTGCCAGCAGTATGGTCTGTTGCTCCACTGGTGTGAATGCACTCTTTTCCAGTAATGCGCCCAGTTGCTTGTAAGCCTCCAGCGTGACAGGCGATTCGGCCAGATGTGCGTACAGATTGGGGATAAATCCCAGACCTTTGTTGGCTGCTTCAAGGATGGGGAGCGATCCGGCTGGTGCGGAAGCTAAAGTGTATAGTTTGAATGTGCTCATGATGATCTCCTGAAATTAGTTGGGCAACGGTATGATGTTGCTGGCACCCATTCTCGTGAAATCTCGCGTCCGACTCCATGACTGCATGAGGCTGATTTATGTCTGATCGTCCAGACATGCGGATTTCATCAACCGCGTGCCTTACCCGGCGGGATGCCGATGATGCGCTTGAATGCCTTGCGGAATGCGGCTTCCGACTCGTAGCCGCAACGCATCGCGATATCCAGCATATTGGCCTGTCCGTCAGCGAGCAGGCTCATAGCCAGTTGCATGCGCCAGGACGCGACGAACTCCATCGGAGGGATCTTGACCAGATGGGTAAATCGTTCCGAAAACGCGGAACGGGATTGATTTGCAAGTTTTGCCATGCGTTCCACTGTCCATGCTTCGGCGGGGCTATCAATAAAGGCCGAGATGGCGGGGCGCAGGTGTTCATCGGACAACGCCGCCAAAAGGGGCGACAGTTTGGGTTCGATATGCAGAGTGTGCCGAACAACGTACAGAAAAAGAGTGTCTGACAAGCGATCCAGAACCGCAGTCACCGCAAGATCGTTCCGGGTCGCCTCTTCGGTCATAAATTCGATGAGGCACCGCATCTGCCGACCAACCGGGCTTTGATCCGGTCGGATCAGCATGAAGTCGGGGAACGACGCGAGCAGCAAACGGCGAATATGTGCGGGAAGTTTCAGGTGCCCGCACAGCAAGCTGGCTCCGGGCGCAGATTTGTCCAAAGGTGCCGGGTTACTGTAATTAAAAGGTTGCTCAGGAATGCGCGGCAGCGCACTGAAAGTATGCGCCGCATCATGCGGGAAAAAAGCGATGTCACCCGCGCGCATCTGCGTCGGCTTGGTCTGGCCGGGCATATGTATCCACGCTTCGCCATGGCACAGCAGATGGAAAGTTGTGGCATCGCTTCCGCCGGGCGTGGACATGTGCCAAGCGTCGCACAATTGCCCGACGTAATAGACTTCCGACCCCAAGTGAATACGGCGCAGAAAATCATCCAGATTTTGTCTGGCAGTTTTAGTGTTCATAATTTACAAAATCGAGTTTTTTCCGCACCAGCCCACTTGCAAGCAAACTTCATTGTTATTATGCGCGAAGGATAACATCCAGTCGTTCTCTGACTTGTGGCGTCATGGCTTCAGGCGGCGTGACCAATCCGCTGGTCAGCGAAGTGTGCGCAATGGAATGGGGCAATGCACTTGCAATCAGATCAATTGCCCTGGCCAGAACCAGTTGCGCGTGCTCTGCATTTTTCATCAGGTTCGCAATCGCCATGTCAGCGGTCACATGCGCTTCCTTCGGATGCCAGCAGTCATAATCGGTCGCCAATGCCAGTGTGGCGTAGGCGATCTGTGCTTCGCGCGCCAGCTTTGCTTCCGGCATGTTGGTCATGCCGATGACGCTGGCTCCCATGCTGCGATACCAGTGTGATTCCGATACCGAGGAAAAAGCAGGGCCTTCGATGCAGACATAAGTGCCGCCTCTATGCAGCTTCAGATCCGCAAATTTTTGATCTTCAACTGCCTGTGCGAGCAGCGCTGATAAATCCTGGCAAACAGGCTGTGCCATGGAAACATGCGCAACCGCACCGTCGCCGAAAAATGTGGATGCACGATGCTTGGTCAGGTCAATGAATTGATCGGGCAATACCATATCAAGCGGACGAATGTCTTCATGCAGCGAACCCACCGCCGAGATGGAAATCAGATAGCGCACGCCCAATGATTTCAAGGCGTAGATATTTGCACGGTAGGGCACTTCTGTTGGAATGAAGCGATGGCCCCGGCCATGCCGTGCCAGAAACGCGACCTTGGCATCCCCCATTCTGCCCGTGACAATGATGTCTGAAGGACGCCCGAATGGTGTGTCTATTATATGTTCCTGTGTGTCGGTCAGCGCATCTATCTGATACAAGCCGCTACCGCCCATCACACCAATCAATGGTTTGGTCATTCGCATAACTCCTTAAAATTCTCTCTAGTTGAAGTTGGTCGCAACACAGATCTCGATTCTTACAGTTTGCGTGTAAGGTTTTACCTATTGCCCACGACTAAATTAGCATCACAATTATTTTTTGGAGAGAAATAATGTCCAAAGCTGTACTGCTTGCACGCCCGCATCCCATCATTATCAAGGAAATGAAACCGTTTTTTGAACTGAACGGCTTTTCCCCGAGGAAGATGGATTCGTTAACTGATCTTAATGCGAATAGCGTAAATGTATCTGGTGCGATTATATCGCTGGCGGTATCCTCGTCAATTGAGGAATCTGCGGAGGAGGTCTTTACACCCCCAAAGCGTGCGCTTGCGGCTAAAACCATCCAGCAGCATTTCCGTTGATCCAGAACACCATGCATCGCCTGATTCTGGTTGGCGGAGGACACGCGCACCTGAGCGTGCTGCGCGCTTTGGCAAAGCACCGCTTGAATATTGATGCCTTGCTGATTACCCCCAGCCTCCACCAGATCTACTCGGGGATGTTGCCAGGGTGGATGGCGGGGCATTACAGTCTGTCTGATTGCCAAATTGACCTGAGCCCGCTCGCACAGGCGGCAGGTGTAAGACTGATCATCGGTCAGGCAATGGGTATCGATGCCAACCGGCGATGTATCGCTCTTTCTGATCGCACAAGGCTCGACTACGATTTCTTGTCGCTCGATGTGGGGAGCGAATCAAATCTGTCATGGTTGAATGCTCTGGGAGACAGGCTGCTGCCTGTCAAGCCCATAGGGGGATTTGTACAGAGGTGGCCAGACATCCTTGCGCAGGCTGCCAAACAGAATAATTTTCAGATGGTTGTGGTAGGTGGAGGCGCGGCCGGAGTGGAGATCGCATTTGCAGCGCAGCATGTGTTTGCAGAGCGCGCATATGATGCCACCGTTTCATTAATCGCATCAGAAAAAGGCATTCTGCATGGACACGCTTCCCGTGCAGTAAAAAGTGTCCGCGATCTGTTGGTAAAACGTGGTATCAAATTGCATGAGGCGCATGCAGCCGGAGTGGAGCAAGGTGTATTGCTTGGTAACGGCCAATTCCTGCATGCCGATATCGTCATTGCAGCAACGGGTTCAAGTCCGCCACACTGGCTGGAATCCTCTCATCTGGCGCTCGATGAGCACGGTTACATCAGTGTGGATGCGACACATCGCAGCCTCTTGCATCCCAATGTATTTGCCGCCGGCGATGTCTGTGCACGAACAGACCGCATCATGCCCCGCTCCGGTGTTCATGCCGTATTTGCCGGGCCGGTGGTAGCGCACAACCTGATCACCAGCATCAGCGGAGGCAAGTTCATCCGCTATCGGCCGCGCAGGCGATCACTGTATTTGCTGGCTACGGGACCCAGGCACGCAATAGCCTCCTGGGGAGCGTTCAGCGCCCAAGGCCATTGGGTGTGGCGCTGGAAGAACTGGATCGATCGCCGCTTCATGCTGAAAAACAATTTAATGCATCACACGCAGAAGGAATGACAGCATGACACGCTTTTTAAAAACCGCGATGTCGCGGCATATCGTCAAGAACTCGCTGAAGATCGCGCTGGTGGTCGGCAGTCTTATGAATCTGGTGAATCAAGGCGAAAACATACTGAATGGCGTTACAATCTCTTGGCTACATCTGCTGTTGAATTATCTGGTGCCGTATTGCGTAGCCAGTTACAGCGCGGCGAAGGATGAGATCGAACTAGGGGAAAACAATGACTGCCAACTCAAACCACACGAAGAACACCGGTCAGACCGGTAATCTGCTCACCGATACTGTATTTCTGGAGGATATACGCAGACAGATGATCAAGTTCGCCACGCAGCAACTCGGGGACAGTCACCAGGCCGAAGATGCCGTGCAGGACGCGCTGATTGGCGCTTTGAAAAATGCCGCCTCGTTTGGCGGACGCGCAGCGCTCAAAACATGGATATTCGCCATCTTGAAAAACAAGATCGCGGATACGTTGCGGCACAAGCAGCGCGTAGTGAATGTCAGCAGCTTGCTGCGCGAAGGAGATGAGGATGAAGATTTTTCAGAATTGTTCGATCAGAAAGGATTCTGGCAGCCGGATGAACGCCCGGTGGCATGGGGCAATCCCGAAGCGTCCCTGCGCGAGGGACAGTTCTGGCGCGTTTTTGAGGCATGTCTGGAAGGCTTGCCGCCCAAACAGGCGCGGGTCTTCATGATGCGCGAATTCATTGAGCTCGATGCCGACGAGATTTGTGCCGCTGTGGATCTGACCACCAGCAATCTGCATGTCCTGTTGCACCGCTCGCGTCTGCGCTTGCGCGAGTGCATCGAAAATAAATGGTATTTGAAAGGAGAAAGCAATGTTGAATTGTAATAAGGCAACACGTCTGATGTCGGAGTCTCAGGAGCGTCCGCTCTCGGTCACGGAACGAATATCATTGAAGCTGCACATGATGATGTGCTCCGGTTGCAACAACTTCAATGAACAGATGGGCACGATCCGGTCCATGACTCGTACCTATGCAAAGAGAAAAAGCGAACATGAGGAAAAATAGCTATTGTTGAAGGGGCTACTTTAATTATGTGTAGTAGTCCAGACTTGACCTGACAGACAATGTCCGATGATCGGCCTTATGTAGCGCGCTACATAAGGCCGATTATGTAGATTGCTCGATTATGTGGACTGTTTTGTGCGGCATGGCATTGGAGCCTTGCGTAATCTGGGTTTTCTGCGATTGATGTAACGACATGCTCAACATAATTTCCGGAGCTGGGTAACTGCCTGGATAGGCAAGATCGGTCATAGATTTCCGGTGAGACCGCACAGGAGATGGTAATGCCGCGATGATGATCCTGTGAGTGTCACCTCGACAACATCGCCCCACCCTTAGTGGGTTGCGGATTATGTAGACCGTCCCCTTCACGTTCTCCGCGCCAGCGCAAGGCTTATAGCGGGCGCAGAGCGTCAAATCCACATAATCAACTGGTCTACATAATCGGCCTAAGCGGACTGTGGCGGTTTGCTGAACAGGCAGTCGGTTCAGCCTGCTGGAATGTCCGGTTCCAAGTTTTTTCGTACCGTCACTTACGACCTAAACCAGCTATTCAGTTTTCCAGAAAGCAGGCATTCAACGTTTGATATGAGCAGCAGGACTCGACTTTCCTGGGCACGCCCGCTCGATGGCATGATTAGGCGTCATTTAAGGCACGCTTCAGCGAACTCACGCATCTCTTTCTCATGTGCGAGCAGAACCTCAATATCTGTCGGCACTAGACCTCCAAGATAGTCAGTAATGGCGTCGTTTAGAACTTCTAGTGTCGCCCTGATCTCAAGCACCCACTGATTGCTGCCAATGGTCTGCGAATAGTTCTTGTCTGCGGCATTGCGGTCGAGAAAGGATGGAAAGAATGTTTCGTAGGGCGGCAATCAAACCGTCCTCTTGGGACATCAACATCGTTCGCATCTTAATTGATGACGCCGAGTCAATGTCCGACAAGCAGGAGAAATTGAAGAAGCAACAGCGCGAAAATCTGGAAGATATGTTGGAGAGCCTTGAGA
>JBGSKJ010000092.1:0-4149 GCA_041741275.1 Gallionella sp. | reverse complement strand
CGCTTCTTTGATGCACTGGGGTTGGTTTCGTTGCTGGATACACAGCAACGCTTCCAGCATGTTTAATGAACCGCCGTATGCGGAACCGCACGTACGGTGGTGTGAGAGGGCGACGGGGGTAACTCCGTCCCCTACTCGATTAGGGGCGCGATGGCGTTGCATAGCCATTCCACTAACCCATCAATAAACGATGGGTAAGTGGCTGGTTAAATCGCGCCCCTACATTTTCATGCAACAAGGTAAAATGCCCATCGCCCAACGGTAAATATCCGGTTCAAATAAATGCAAAACTTTTCCAGCGCTGACGCGCAACTCGACCAGATCAAACTGCCGCCCCATTCGGTAGAGGCCGAGCAATCGGTATTGGGCGGCTTGCTGCTCGAAGCCAGCGCATTGGACAGGGTCGCCGACCTGATGACTGCCGACGATTTCTATCGTCAGGAGCACAGGCTGATCTTCCGCCAGATCGTGCGCCTGAGCGAAATGGCCAAGCCGGTGGACGTGATCACGGTGGCCGAGGCGCTGGAGATCGCGGGTGAACTGGATAAAGTGGGCGGGCTGCCTTATCTGGGCAGCCTGGCGCAGAACGTGCCGTCTGCCGCCAACATCCGCCGCTATGGGGAGATCGTGCGCGAGCGTTCCATCATGCGCAAACTGGCCGAAGTCGGCGCCGATATCGCCGGCAGTGCCTACAATCCGACCGGGCGCGATGCCGCGCAATTGCTCGACGAGGCGGAAAGCAAAGTGTTCGAGATCGCCGAGGCGGGGTCGCACGGCAAGCAGGGCTTTATTCCCATGCCACCGCTGCTGACGCAGGTGGTGGAGCGCATCGAGACCCTGTATGCGCGCGACAATCCCAGCGATGTCACCGGAACCGCGACCGGCTTCACCGATCTGGACCACAAGACTTCCGGCTTGCATCCCGGTGATCTGGTCATAATCGCGGGCCGCCCCAGCATGGGCAAGACCGCCCTTGCCATCAACATCGCCGAGAACGTGGCGTTGGACAGCAAACTGCCGGTGGCGATCTTCAGCATGGAAATGGGTGCGACGCAATTGGTGATGCGCATGCTCGGTTCGGTGGGCAAACTCAACCAGCAGGATTTGCGCACCGGAAAATTACAGGACGACGACTGGGGTCGGCTGACGCACGCGCTGGGAAAACTCCACGACGCACCCATCCATATCGACGAAAGCGCCGCGCTGTCCTCCCTGGATCTGCGCGCGCGGTCGCGCCGACTGCATCGCCAGAACAAGGGACTCGGTCTGATCGTGGTCGATTACCTGCAACTGATGAGCTCAAACGTGGGCAAGGCCAGCGAAAATCGCGCCACTGAAATCTCCGAGATCTCCCGCTCGTTAAAGGCGTTGGCGAAGGAGCTGCAAGTGCCGGTGATCGCGCTGTCGCAGTTGAACCGCAGCCTGGAACAACGTACCGACAAGCGCCCGGTGATGTCAGATCTGCGCGAATCCGGCGCAATCGAACAGGATGCCGACCTGATCCTGTTCATCTACCGCGATGAAGTCTACAACAGCGACTCTCCCAACAAGGGCAAGGCCGAGATCATCATCGGCAAACAGCGTAACGGCCCGATCGGAAAAATCGAGCTGGCGTTCCGCGGCGAGTACACGCGCTTCGATAATCTGGCTTCGGGCAGCTACTGACAGGGGTCTGCCGTGTGCCACAAGCAGAAGCTCATCGAGCGCACAATGATTTCAGATCAAGGCCGGCATTTGTACATGTCAAAAGTACGCTTGCCGAACTCTTGCGATTCACCCTTCACGAGCGTATCTGCACCAGCATCTGCGGCATCATTGCGTGCCACTTGATACAAATCAGCTTCCACGACTTCGTCAAGTCGATTGATAAATCCAATCTTGGCAAGAACGCTAACAATGGTTTTTCCCTTGGACTGACATGCGCCGACCTGATTTGCATCCGCAAGAGACACGCGGTCAGCCCCCTGGTGCACCCCGATCAGGCCGTTGGCGCATCCGCTAAAACCGGCAATCAGCGGCAATACGACAGTGATAACCAATATTCCTTTTGAGAATTGCATGGCAGCTCCTGGATTATTCTGTAGATTATTGAGTTCGGTGAGTGTACTTTAATATTCGGCCTGCATCTATCTGCAAACAGGTTCTGTTGAAAAAGTTCCAATTTTGGAAACGCTGAATTCCAGCCAAAAGTCATTTCATCGGAAAACACAATCGGGCTCGCGGCGTACACTCATCAAGTCTGAAATCACCGAATACAACCATGGGACGCCACCACTACCACGTCTATGTGATCGAACTGTCGAAAGACGTTCTCTACAAGGGCCGCTTCAAGAAAGCCAACCCCGATTACGTCACGGGCAAGCCGTGCGTTTACGTCGGCATGACCGGATTGGATCCCGACCTGCGCTTCGACAAGCACAAGGCAGGTATCCAGTCCAATCGCTACGTGTTTGAGTTCGGATTGCGCTTGTTGCCCGAACTCTATGAGATATATAACCCGATGCCCTATGACGGCGCGCGCGACATGGAAGTGGAACTGGCGATCGGTCTGCGTGAAGCAGGGTATGGGGTCTGGCAGGCGTGAGTAATTCAAATTCCCGTTAAAAGTGAAAATAATTTCGCAGGGTGCGTTTACGCACCAGCTGTCGATGGTGCGTAAACGCACCCTGCATCAGGCTGGTACAGTTTGCGCACGATTTTCGTTTGAAGCGCGCTGGGCTTTCGGATACAATGCGAACCCTGTAATAGGCGCGTAGCTCAGCTGGTTAGAGCACTTGGTCGACATCCAAGGGGTCGTTGGTTCGAGTCCAATCGTGCCTACCAACAACAAAGGGGTTAGGCTCAACGTCTAGCCCCTTCTTCAATGGTAGCTTGTTTTCGGTCGAGTTCGTGAGACGGCATTTCGAGCGACTGGAAAATGTCTGTTAATTCAGGGGTGATCCATGGCTATCGGTGCAGCATACAATCTTTCCATCCTCTTCCCGCCTTGCACCCGCACTTGTCGCGCAGGCGGGGTTGCCGCTGCAAACGTTATCGCCCTCAATGTGATCCGCGGGCTGCTGTCGGGCTGCAATTATTTTCATGACTAAGCTTGCCGTTGCGCGCGACTCCCACACCGCGACCTTGTTGCCCGGTGGCAAGGTGCTGGTGGCGGGGGGGTGGGGCGCGGCAGGTACTCTTGCCAGCGCCGAACTGTACGATCCGGCGACCGCCAGTTGGGGCGCGACTTCCAGTCTCGTTACGGCGCGCTACTACCACACCGCCGTCTTGCTGCTTAATGGCAAGGTGCTGGTGGCGGGGGGGATCAGTGCGGCAGGTAATCTTGCCAGTGCCGAATTGTACGATCCGGCGACCGGCATCTGGAGCGCAACGGCCAGTCTTGCCACAGCGCGTTACCGCCACACCGCCACTTTGCTGCCCAATGGCAAGGTGCTGGTGGCGGGGGGAATCAGTGCGGCAGGTACTCTTGCCAGCGCCGAACTGTACGATCCGGCGACCGGCAACTGGAGCGCAACAGGCATTCTCGCCACGGTACGCAGCTATCACACCGCAACCTTGCTACCCGGCGGCGAAGTCTTTGTGACGGGGGGAAGGGATGCGGTGGGAGCCCTTGCGAGTGCCGAGCTGTACGATCCAGCCAGCGGCTCCTGGAGAGCGGCGGGGCGTATCGCGACGGCACGCTTCCGCCACACCGCGACCGTGTTGCCCGGTGGCAGGGTGCTGGTGACGGGCGGAATCAGTGCGGTGGGTAATCTTGCCAGTGCCGAGCTGTATGATCCGGCCAGCGGAAACTGGAGCGTGACTGCCAGTCTTGCCGCGACGTGTTACGGCCACACCGCCACCTTGTTATCCGATGGCAAGGTGCTGGTGGCAGGGGGAGCTGGTGCGGCCGGTAATAGTTTTGCCCATGCCGAATTGTACGATCCGGTCACCGCTAGCTGGAACGCGGCCGCCAGTTTCGTCACAGTACGCTCCGGCCACACCGCGACCCTGCTGCCTGATGGCAAGGTGCTGGTGGCGGGGGGAAGGGATGCGGCGAATGTGAGTCTCGCCAGCGCCGAACTGTACGCTCCGGCCACCGGCACCTGGAGCGCGACAGGCAGTCTCGCCACGTCGCGCGACTACCACACGGCTACCCCGTTGCTCAGT
>JBGSKJ010000091.1:0-10828 GCA_041741275.1 Gallionella sp. | reverse complement strand
GCCAGGTCAGAAAGGCCAAAATAGAGCAACGCCTCGATCGGATGCGCACGATAGTACGATTGAAGCATTTCGCAGTTATTTTTGATGGCCTCTAGTGACAGATACCTTTCCAGATCAAAGGCAAAAAACGCCGCGATCACTGCCGTAAACAGGAGCAGCATAATTATTTTAAGGAAAGGGCTTGGCATAGGTTTGACCGGTAATATGCTGTAATGACACGCTCAAGACACATTAAAAGTACCGACACCGGAGCGGTGACGAATCGGGCAAGCAACATGGGTTTAGCGGTGCGAGAAGCCCGCCCGTTTTCCCCCGTTACCACGACGCTCATGATTGCGCCTGCCAAAACATGCGTCGTTGAAACCGTAAGTCCCAACCGGCTGGCAAAAATTACCAATGCAGCGGCAATTACATACAGTACAAAACCGGCTGTAACAACCAGCCAGGGCGACTGCACCTTTAGCGCGGCAAAATCGCTCTGGCTCTGTTTGAGCGATTCCAGCGTCATGAAGCGCTCCAGATCGAACGCAAAGAAACTTGCGACCAGCAGCAGGAACAATAAAACGAGCAGAATGCGCTTCATGTCGCGCTACTTTCTTCCTTTAAAGCTCCACCACAACTACTGCCCTGTCCAGCGGTACAACCGTAGCAGTGGTCAGCGACGTAGATCGGATGATTATTTAAGTCTTGGGTTAATAAGTCACACAGATGCGGGCGGCCCTGCCCGGGGATAGCGAGCTCCAACAGCTGATTGAAATCACAGTCGTACAGATAACCATGCCAATCTACGCTAATCAAGTTGCGGCACATCACCGTGTCGAGATTGGCTGCAGCAAAGTTTACTTTCAAGAGGTTCATGTAGTCGTTGAACTGGCCTTTAGAAATCAACATCGAACCGAAGCGCTGGATAGGCATATTGGTGATGGAAAATAGCTGGTTGAACACGATGCCAAAATGCTCAAACAATTCGCGCTGGTAGTCGGCTTGCAGCGCGGCCTGATTTGGCGGTAACGAAGCCCCCTGCGGGTTGAACACCAGATTCAGCGTCAGGCCGCTATCAGGCTTGCCGTAGCCCAGCGAATTGAGTTTTTTCAGGGCAGCGATGCTCTTGTCGAACGTGCCCTTACCGCGTTGTTTGTCTACATTGTCCAACGAATAGCATGGCAGAGAGGCGACAATCTCGACCTGATGTTCCGCAAGAAATTCGGCCAAGTCTTCCTGGCCGGGCTCAAACAGGATAGTGAGGTTGCAACGGTCAATGACCTTGCATCCCTGTGCATGAGCCTTGCGTACCAGATCGCGGAATCCCTCGTGCAGCTCGGGCGCTCCGCCGGTCAGGTCTAGGGTGTGCAAGTTACGCGCGGCAAGCACCTGCGGAATCAACTCCAGAGTTTTACTATCCATCATCTCCGTGCGATTGGGCCCGGCATTGACGTGGCAATGCACGCAACTCATGTTGCATTTGTAACCCAGATTGACTTGCAGGATTTCCAGCGTACGACGTCGCAAAGCGGGGAACTCGGTGGTTTGCAGCAAGGGTAGCGTGGCGTGCATGACTTTTCCTGTCGAATAAGTTACTAAATCGCAACTGCACCAGACCCAACAGTGCAATGCGTTCCTTCGTTTTAGTCGCTGCAGCACCGGATTCCTTACAAAATAAAATGTTGAAGCGATGTGCGGAGCCATGGTGTAAGGAACCACAGGATATGCACGACTATAGATATGTGTACCGAAGGATCGAAGACCTTCCAAGTCTCCAATCAGCAGCAAAAAGGACACACCCACAACCATAATAGGAGAACCCACATGAACATCGTCACCATGTATAGCAAGCTCACCTGCCCGTATTGCGTTCAGGCCGAGCAACTGCTGCAACGCAAAGGCGTGTCGAATCTTACAAAAATCAGGATTGATGAAAATCCGGCCGAACTCGAAACCATGATTGCGCGCACCGGCCGCCGCAGCGTCCCACAGATTTTTATCGGCAATACACATGTAGGCGGTTTCAATGATTTGGCCGCGCTCAATCTCGAAGGCAAGCTGGATACCCTGTTGAACAAGTAGCGGATCAACCATGGGTGCAATATCTTCCAAGGTCGGTGGCGCGCTTGCTAAGGTGCTCAGCAAACCGCAGCACATACACAGCACAGGGCCATCCTATTCTGCCAGCAGACTATTGGCTTGCTTGCATCCCGGCGATGTACTGCTGGTCGAAGGGAACAGCCGGATCAGCTCGGCAATCAAGTTTTTAACGCAATCAACCTGGTCACACGCTGCATTGTATGTTGGAAAATACCTTTCTGAAGCAGGTGGGAACCCAGCGCACAGCTTTGTCGAGGCGGACTTGGTGGAGGGCATCCGCAGTGTTAGCATCGAAGAATTCGATAATATGCAAACTCGAATCTGCCGACCCTTCGGTATGAATGAAGCAGATTGCAAATCAGTTTCTGAATTTGCTATTAGCCGCATTGGCAATCACTACGACTTACGTAATGTAATTGACCTTGCTCGATACTTCTTACCTAACACTCCGATACCCGCCCGGTTCAGGCGCAGATTGCTGGCATTTGGAAGTGGGGATCCGACTAGGGCGATTTGCTCGACATTAATTGCCCAGGCGTTTCAATCAATACGCTACCCAATTCTTCCAAACATCTCTACACGAAATGTTGACAGCCCCGACTGCCCCGGCTGTATTGATGAGATTTTCAAAATCCGTCATCACAGTTTGTTCACACCGAAGGATTTTGACACTTCTTCCTATTTTCGCATCATCAAACCGTTAGAGACTGAAAATTTCGACTTTAGGTCACTGCCGTGGGAAAATTGATCCGATTCTTCCAACAACCCATTCAGTTCAACTTAATGAAACGAATTCTTTATATACGGCCAACCGTATAAAGTCTATTCATTGTCGGCTTGATCATTCTTTCTCTTCGCATAGGTACGCGTCATCAACCTCATTGCACCAATCTGCTCCTTGAAATTGTGGCATCCGCTACACATCATCACATGCAACCTCAATAACATCCGCTCCATCGCCGACAGTGGGCGTTCTTGCGATTCCGACATCAACCGTGTTGCATTCTTACAATTCAACATTGTGTTCTCCTTTTATATACCACTTGTTCTCGATGCACTCGCGCAAGCGAAGACGCGAGCGGTGCAGAAGGACATGCAGGTTGCTGGTGGTCAAATCCACGGCTGCACAAATCTCGTCGGCATCGAGTTCAATGAACTCGCGCATCATGAAAACCCGTGCCTGTTTGGGCGGCAAGCCTTCCAGACAGGCTTCAAAGACACGCCAGAATTGCCCCTCACGTAATGATGCTTCTGGATTACCCCATGCGATGGGACGTTCATCAGGCTGCCAGAACCCCTTCCGATCGAACAATTCCGAAAGATCTTCATCTTCATCCCCTTCGCGCAACAAGCTGCTGACATTCACCACGCGCTGTTTGTGTCGCAACGTATCCGCAATCTTGTTCTTCAAAATTGCGAATATCCATGTTTTGAGTGCTGCGCGCCCGCCAAACGAGGAGGCATTCTTCAACGCGCCGATCAGCGCATCCTGCACCGCATCTTCGGCCTGGTGACTGTCTCCGAGTTGCTGCGTGGCGAACTTGATCATCTGTCTGCGTATCTCCTCCAGAAATACCGTATCGGTGAGCAGATTACCGGCAGGCTTAGTTGTTTTCTCGTCGTTTGGTTTGGTAGTCATCGCTTCCCCTCAGTTCGATCTCGTTCCTCGCCGCACTGTAGCTTGCCACGCAATACGGCACCAGATAATTCAACAGCAGATGAAACCAGGAGATTGTATCGCCATTTAGCAGTCTTTCACCCTGGTTGATGACGTTGAGGAGACTGCCGACTACCAGCGCGATCTTGAGCGCGTTCTTGACGATGTGCCGCGATATCGTGATTTTAAAAAAGCGTGTCATCCTGTCATTCCTTCTGCGTGTGATGCATTAAACTGTTTTTCTGCATGAAGCGACGATCGATCCAGTTCTTCCAGCGCCACACCCAATGGCCTTGGGCGCTGAACACTCCCCAGGAAGCTATAGCGTGCTTTGGTCCCGTAGCCAACAAATAGAGTGATCGCTTGCGCGGTCGATAGCGAATGAACTTGCCTCCGCTGATACTGGTGATTAGGTTGTGCGCCACCACCGGCCCTGCGAACACGGCATGGACGCCAGATCGTGCCATGACGGTGTCTGTCCGGGCACACACATCACCGGCGGCAAACACATTGGGATGAGACAGGCTGCGATGTGTCGCATCTACACTGATGTAACCGTGCTCATCGAGAGCCAAGTGAGAGGTCTCCAGCCAGTATGGCGGACTTGAACCAGTAGCAGCAATGACGATATCGGCATGCAAGTATTGGCCGCTGCCAAGCAACACACCCTGCTCCACACCGGCCGCATGCGCCTCATGCAATTTAATACCGTGTTTTACCAGCAGATCCCGGACACTTTCTACTACTCGTGAAGAGTGTCCATACAGAATGCCTTTTTCTGATGAGATCAATGAGACAGTGGCATCATACGCTCGCTCTGCAAACACATGCTGTGCTGCAAATGCGATCTCCACACCGGCAGCACCACCGCCTACAACCGCCAGATGAAAGTTATCCTGTTTGGCAGCCTGCGCAAGGATGTCTGGCCAGCGCTGTACAAATCCCCCTATGGGTTTGACTGGCAACAGCCTGTCTCCCAGAGCATTCAACCATGACAGATTCGATTCGCTGCCCACATCGAGCGACAGGAAATCGTAATCGAGCCGCGTGCCATCAGAAAGAGCGATGCATCTCCGGTTGGCATCGATACCCATTGCCTGACCGATGATCAGTCTTATGCCTGCCGCCTGTGCGAGCGGGCCCAGGTCAATCTGGCAATCAGACAGACTGTAATGCCCCGCCATCCACCCCGGCAACATCCCCGAGTAGATCTGGTGGAGGCTGGGGGTGATCAGCACGGCATCAATATTCAGGCGGTGCTTTGCCAGAGCTCGAAGAACGCTCAGGTGCGCGTGTCCTCCGCCTACCAGAATCAGACGATGCATGGTTTTGATCAACGGAAATGCTGCTGGATGGTTTTAGCCGCAAACGCACGCTTTTGGGGTGTGGTGAGATCGGACATGCCGAGATATAACAACGTGTTGGGC
Organism: Gallionella sp.; assembly: GCA_041741275.1. Lineage (GTDB taxonomy): Bacteria > Pseudomonadota > Gammaproteobacteria > Burkholderiales > Gallionellaceae > Gallionella. The sequence continues at coordinate 5,662 of JBGSKJ010000091.1, read as the reverse complement.
TTGCCCAGATCGGGATGATTTTCACTTGCCGCATCTGCGCCGAGTATCGTTGCCTCGATTCCGCTGATTCTAGCAATTCCTCTAAGCACACCTTTCATAGCCACAAAATCAAGCATGGCAGCAAATAGAACGGGGAGCCGAGGAGCGTATTTACGTATTTCTGAAAATACTTCCTCCGAGGATTCGCCAATGGACGAGGATACAGCCAACGATATGATCGCACCGGATACATTTACGCTACTCGCCTTGAGTTCTACTAACGAATCCATCCTCCTTGGAGAAAATCCGTTCTGCTCAAGAAACGGTTTCATTTCCGAGATAATTATTGGATGCGGGCGTGCAAGCAGTACAGCTTTGGACATTTTTTTCTCAAAATAACTCTGATGCTGACTTAGTCGTGGGCAACAGGTAAAACCTTACATGCAACACTGTAAGAATCGTGACCAGTATTGCGACCAAACATCAGCAAATACAATTTTAAGGAGTTATGCGCATGACCAAACCATTGATCGGCGTGATAGGCGGTAGCGGCTTGTATCAGATGGATGCGCTGACCGACACAAAAGAACACACGATAGACACACCATTCGGGCTTCCTTCAGACGTCATTGTCACCGGCAGCATGGGTGACATCAGGGTCGCTTTTCTGGCACGGCATGGCCGTGGGCATCGGCTTATCCCGACAGAAGTACCCTACCGGGCGAATATCTACGCAATGAAATCATTGGGCGTGCGCTACCTGATTTCCATCTCGGCGGTCGGTTCGCTGCATGAAGACATACGCCCGCTTGATATGGTATTACCCGACCAGTTCATTGATTTGACCAAACATCGCACCTCCACATTTTTCGGCGATGGCGCGGTTGCGCATGTTTCCATGGCGCAACCTGTCTGTCCGGTTTTATCGGCGTTGCTCGCTCAAGCTATTGAAGACCAGAATTTCACGGATTTGAAGCTGCATAGAGGCGGCACTTAACAGGTTCTGGTCAGGGCGATCACTCTTGTCTCTGAAGCTCTACCGCAGTCTATTGCGCACACTGCGCTCAGCAGCGGATTGGTCACCCCTCCGGAAGCCATGACGCCCCAAGTCAGGGAACGACTGGATGTTATCCTGCGCGCATAATAATGAAGTTCGTTTGCAAGATGGCTGGTGCGGAAAAAACTCGATTTAGTAAATTATGAAAACTCAAACTTCCAGACAAACTTTGGATGATTTCCTGCGCCGCATTCATTTGGGCTCGGAAGTCTATTACGTCGGGCAGTTGTGCGACGTGTGGCACATGTCTACGCCAAGAGGCGAAGGCACAGCGTTTCATCTGGTCTGCAACGGCGAGGCTTGGATACACATGTCCGGTAACAGCGTCCCCATCCATTTGCAGGACGGCGACATCGCCTTCTTTCCGCACTATGCCGCGCATACGTTCAGCGGCAAACCGTATGTTCCAGAGCAAGCTTTTGATTACAGCCATCCTGCGCCGGTGGACCGAAACGCACCCGGAACGGGATTGTTATGTGGTCATCTGAAATTGCCCTTACACATCCGACGCCTGCTCATGGCATCATTCCCGGAATTCATTTTGATCCGCCCCGATCAAAATCCCACCGGGCGAAAAATTCGCGGCTTGATCGAAATGATGACCGAAGAGGCGACGCTGAACGATGTCGGCGTAACCGCCATATTGAATCACCTGTCGGACACCCTATTCCTGTACGTCATCCGCCACACGCTGCAACTTGATCCCGGTCTCTCTCCCTTGCTCATCGCTTTTTCGGACGAATACCTGCGCTTGGCTATGCAGCCCTTCGTCGAAAACCCGGCAGAAGTTTGGACGGTGGAGCGCATGGCCAAACTAGCTTGCCAATCACGCTCTGCATACTCGGAGCGATTCACCAGGCTGGTCAAAATTCCGCCGATGGAATTCGTCGCCACATGGCGTATGCAACTCGCCGTGGGGTGGCTGGCGCAAGGCAATGCCAATATGCTGGATGTCGCCTTGCGCTGCGGATACGAATCTGAAGTCTCGTTCCGCAAAGCATTCAAACGCATCATCGGCACCACGCCGGGTAAAGCGCGTAGCCAGGCTTTCAAAACATATTTGGACGATCAGACATAAATCTCCACTGCTTGGGCATAGGGCATTTGTTTGACGTGGCTGACAATCATACCAAGCAACAAATTCGTTGCGTTTAACTTATTGGAGAACACCATGACCACATTTACCATTCATTCAAGCACTCAAGCACCCGCGCAATCTCAAGCCATGCTGGCAGCTGTGCAAAAGAAATACAGCTTTGTTCCTAATTTGTTTGGCGCACTGGCTGAGGCACCGGCAACGCTGGAAGCCTATATTGCACTGGGTTCAGCGCTGGAAAAATCTTCGCTGAACCCCGCCGAGCAACAGGCAGTGTTGATTGCCACCAGCGTTGAGAACGGCTGTGAATATTGCGTCGCTGCCCATTCATTGGTCGCAAAACACATGCTTAAAGTTGATGCGGCTGTGGTTGATGCGTTGCGTAGCAAATCAAATATTCCGGATGGAAAGCTGCAAGCGTTGGCTGTTTTCACCCGCGCAATCGTCGCGAATCGCGGCGTGGTGAATGGTAAGCCGCTGGAAGATTTCATCGCGGCGGGCTATTCAAAGCAACAGGTGCTGGAGGTGATATTGGGTGTGGCGATGAAAACGCTCAGTAACTATGCAAATAGTGTGATGAGCACGACATTGGATGACGCCTTCAAACCGGAAGCGTGGAGCAAGTAATTCATGTAATCGCGTACACACCACGTATAAAATCCTGGGCTTGTTAGTAGGTGGAAGGCGGATGTTGAGATAGCCACCCCCGCCTTCCAATTCAAAATTGAACGCGATCGTCGGGTTTATTAAGGACTTCGTTCGCAAATATTACTGGATAGCAAGCACCCCCGCTTGAGATCAAGAAATTCTTTGCGGCAGGCTACACCAAGCAACATGCTTTGGAAGTGATTATGGGTGTTGCCATGAAGACGGTGAGTAACTATGCCAATCATCTGACAGATACACCGGTCGATGTGGCATTTGCCAACGAAGTATGGGAAGCACCGCCAACTAAGCGTGCTGCATGAGCAGATTTATCGAAGATATGCTGGCTGGCAGCATGCTGTTTTGAATAATTGGCATGCTGTAAGTTTTTGATAGCGTGGCGCGACCAATGATTGAAGCGATCAGGATGTTATCGATATATCCTTGGCCGTGCCATCATGACCTTGCGTATCGAAATTAACCACTGTTATTGAAATTGTTGAGAGCTCGCTTAAGGAGTTTTTTTAACAGAATTGTACCCATCAGCCATCTAGCGCGGCAGCGCCGCAGCTAACTGAAAGGAGAAACAGCATGGAAGCGAAACAAACCCTGGATGCGCGAGGTCTTAACTGTCCTCTGCCCATTCTGCGCACCAAAAAATCCCTGAGTACGCTGCAATCAGGCGAAACATTGAAAGTGATTGCCACTGACCCCGGTTCGCTCAAGGACATGAGTGCCTTCTGCGATCAGACCGGAAATGCTTTGCTCTCCTCACAACAGACGGGCAAAGATTACGAATTTGTCATCCGCAAAGCATAAAGGAGATCATCATGAAAATCGCCGAGCCGCAACAAATTACGGGCATCCCGACCGATCTGGCCAGTCTGGATGCATGGCTGGATCAACGACTGGATGAGAAACTTGCCCAACGCAAGGCAGCGAAAACGCCCTCACTCGCCATCATCGCCACCAAGGGGACCATGGACATGGCTTACCCGCCATTTATCCTGGCCTCGACCGCCGCCGCACTGGGATGGGACTCATCCGTCTTTTTCACCTTTTACGGGCTGGAACTCTTGAAAAAGGATCTGCAACTCAAAGTCTCGCCCTTGGGCAATCCCGCGATGCCAATGAAGATGCCTTTCGGCCCAGAGTGGCTGCAGCGCATCAACATGAACATCCCCAACATCGTTTCCAGCAACCTGCCGGGATTCGAGAACTTCGCCACCGCCATGATGGAACAGACAACCAAAGCAAAAGGGGTCGCAAGCATTCCGGAGTTGCGGGAGCTCTGCGTAGAAGCGGGCGTCAGGCTGGTTGCCTGCCAGATGACGGTTGACCTGTTCAACTACAGCAAGGATGACTTCATTCCGGAGATCGCGGACTGGGTCGGCGCCACGTCTTATCTGGCCGGAGCGAAAGATGCCGACATCTGCCTTTTCGTTTGAACTTATCCAAAGGAGTGATGTAAGTTTACTCATGCACCATCCGACTCATTGGCCTACGAGGTATGACCGGATTTTATCGGCCAACATCCGATCAACAAGGAGAGCATCATGCCTAAAGCCATCTGGAACAACCAGGTAATCGCCGAAGCACCATCAAACGAAATCCACCGTGTGGAGGAAAACATCTACTTCCCGCCCGATGCGGTGAAACGCGAATTCCTGCGTCCGAGCGACACTCACACCACCTGTTTCTGGAAAGGGCAAGCGAGCTATTACCATGTGCTGGTTGACGGCAAGGAGAATAAAGATGCAGCATGGTACTACCCGGAACCGTCCGCGATGGCAGCCCGCATAAAGGACCACATCGCATTCTGGCGTGGCGTTAAAGTGGAAGAATAGCCCATGGATTTTCAGCTACCGCATGCCGATCCTGCGGAGGAAGCGGTGACGCTGGGTCGTCGCTTAGGTGTAGTGCGCGCCCGTACAGAATCCTTGTGTGCGCCGCTGGAGATCGAGGATTATGTCATACAGGCGAGCGACTCTGTCAGTCCGCCCAAGTGGCATCTTGCGCACGTGACATGGTTCTTCGAGATGTTCGTTCTCGTGCCGTTCGCCAGGCAGTACCGTATGTTTCAAGACGAATATGCGCATCTATTCAATTCCTACTACGAAACGGCGGGCTCTTTCTTTCCGCGTCCGCAGCGCGGCATGTTGTCCCGCCCCACAGTTGCCGAGGTATACCGCTATCGCGGCCATGTCGATGCAGCGCTGTTGGAGTTGCTGGCGGATCCGCCGAAGCAACATGCCGCAGATATTCTGGAGCGAGTGCGGCTAGGCATCGAGCATGAAATACAGCATCAGGAATTGTTGCTGATGGACACCAAGTACAACTTTTCCATCAATCCGCTGCAACCGGCTTATCACAGCGCACCCATTCCAACACAGACTGCGCCTGCCCCAGATTTGTGCTGGCAGAAATTTGCTGGCGGGATCGTCGAGATCGGTCACGGTGAGAAGGAGTTTGCGTACGACAACGAGCGCCCCAGACATCAGGCGTTGTTGCAGGATTTCCGGCTGGGAACCCGGCTGATCACCAATGCGGAATATCTGGAATTCATAGATGACGGCGGCTATCGGCGTGTCGATCTGTGGCTGTCCGATGGCTGGCACACCATCAATACCCGGAATTGGCTGGCACCTCTGTATTGGTTGAAGGAGGGAAGCGACTGGAGGCACTTCGACCTGACCGGCGCGCATGCATTGCGGATGAACGAGCCGGTATCGCATCTGAGTTACTACGAAGCAGATGCCTATGCACGCTGGGCAGGAAAACGGTTGTCTACCGAAGCGGAATGGGAACATGCGGCAAGCACCTTGCCAATCACCGGCAATTTCCTCGATGCAGGTTTGTATCTGCCACAACCCGCACAACAAGCC
>JBGSKJ010000090.1:0-3318 GCA_041741275.1 Gallionella sp. | reverse complement strand
CAATGTATCAAGTTCGCTGCGCTCTTGCTCGGTAAGTGTTACCCGGTATCTCGGTGACATGGTGACCTCCTTTGATTAAGGGTTTCACCAGTATGCCACAGGGCTCTACGATGCGAAATAAATAATGTTACATGGCACTACCCGGTGTTCCTGTAGTCCAGGTAAGTGAAAAGAAGGTGAAGGCCTTGGCAGAACTCGTCGTGCTTTTGCCGTCACCACCTCCACATCCGGCCACAAATGCGGCCAGCAGTAGTGCCATGAACCACATCATTGGCTGGTAGCCAGCAACCAGCCTGTCATCATCTGGCAAATTGGCGGGGTGGCTAAGTGTTTCACCGGTAGTCCGGTCAGCGACTTCATCAGTAACGTTTTCGACTCTGTTCATTTTCTTTTCCTCGTTAATCTTTTATCTGATCCAGAAAACGCAAGTCTCGGCTATGTTTCAGGACGATGCAGAACTCCGGTTATCACTCTACCGCTGCACCCGGGAGGATCTCTGTGCGGTAGCGCGCATAACAAGGAAATAACTCGCTTATGGAGAATCATGGATTGAGAGTGGAGTGTCGCTTCGAGGGCGAACGTTCACATTTCATGAAGGAAGCGCGCGAGCAGGTTGACTTCGCCGCACACCTGACCGATGGTACTATCTATCGCACCGATGCCAAACGCGCCAAACAGCTGCAAACCCGCAGTGAATCGATCGGGGCAGAGGTGTTGACGGCGATGGCGCGCTGGGAAGAACTGGAAAAGAAGAAAGGTTGAACTGCATATGCGTATCCTTCACACCATGCTCAGAGTCGGTAACCTGGATCGTTCCATCGCTTTTTACACAGACGTGCTGGGGATGAGATTGCTGCGTCGCAACGATTATCCGGACGGGAAGTTCACGCTGGCATTCGTCGGCTACCAGGATGAAAAAGAGGGTGCGGTCCTGGAGCTCACTTACAACTGGGGTGTTGAACAATATGACCCGGGCTCAGCTTACGGCCATGTGGCGATCGAGGTCGATGACGCAATCAAGGCTTGTGAACTGGTCAGGCAAAAAGGCGGGGTGGTGGTCAGGGAGGCCGGGCCCATGAAGCATGGCGCGACGGTCATCGCCTTCGTGTCGGATCCTGACGGATACAAGATCGAGTTCATTCAAAAGAAGCGCTGAGCAGCGGTTATCTTCCGGCAAATAAAAAGCCCGGCACTTTCGTGCCGGGCTTTTTTGCCAACTCAAATCGCGATTAAGCGGCCTGGATGTTGGAGGCTTGCTTGCCCTTTGGGCCCTGGGTCACTTCAAAGCTGACTTTTTGACCTTCCTGGAGCGACTTGAAGCCGTTCATGTTGATTGCGGAAAAGTGCGCGAACAAGTCTTCGCTGCCATCATCGGGAGTGACAAAACCAAAACCCTTTGCGTCGTTGAACCATTTAACTGTACCGGTTGCCATGTGATCTACTTCCTTATTTAAACAACGGGGAAATCCCCCGCAAAACTATTTGAATCGAAGATTGCGCATGGAAAAACCAGTACTGCAGAGACTTTGAATCAAATACCTGCGAGCCTTTTACGCTGAACGGCGGATGTCGTCAAGGGAATTCATGTAGGGTTGCCGAATCTGCCGCCGAAGTGAGCTATTTAACGGCCAGACAAGCCCGCATCACTTCTTCGCCAAGCCGAGTATGAATTTGACCATCTCCATGATGTCATCGTGTTTCCCGGTTTCCTCCTGTTTGATGTCGCTTGTACCTGTTTGGCCCCTGTATTCAATGGCAGGCATAAGCATGACTCCCCAGTTACCCATTCCGCCGTGGGATATCTTTAGCGTCAGCCATTCCTCTGGCGTCTTGCTTTTCAGGATGTCGGAAACCTTCACGCCATAAGTGGTTGTGCCGTTGCTATTGTAGGCCTTGGAAATGTCCATCCAGGATGGGCCAACCACCTTCGTTTCGATGGAGTGGCAAGCGGTACAGCGGTGTTCGTCTGCCAGCTTCAGCATATCCGCTTTCAGCGTTGTTCCCCTGGATAGCCCCATGATCCCTTTCACCAGCTGATCCAGATTGGCTTGCCAGGTATCGACCGGGTCGATAGCCGGCATCAGCACCGGTCCCCAGTTGCCTGCGCCGCCGTGGGATATCTTCAGCTTCAGCCATTCCTCAGCCGTCTTGCTGCTCAGGATGTCGGAAACCGGGATGCCGATACCGGTTTTGCCATTGTTGCTGTAGGCCGTGGAAATATCCATCCAGGAAGGGCCTATCATCTGCACGTCAATAGAGTGGCAATTGGTGCAATTGTATTTATTCAACAGCGGCGGTATATCGGTTGCCGACGCACTGCCTGCGACCACAAGCACCGCTGCTGCAACCATGTGTATAACGACGGATCCCATAATATTCCCCATTCCTTGTTTGAAAAACTGAGCGGGCTGCCTTAGGTCGAACAGATCCCGTGTTTCTTGAGTGGAAGCCCTGTGGTTCCTGGCCGCACTGCGGATAACGGTGCGGTCGGATTGTCGAGGTAAACTCTGATCCGGTCGTCCGCCGTCAAGAGACAAGCTGAGCGACAATAATATACTTGGTGTCTTTTAGCCGTCATCTTTTTTCTTGTTCAGATTGCATGCTCAGCGCACAAGGGAGCTTACGGTAATGTACGTTTTACGCCCGCGCTGAGCAGCAGCACGCCGAGCGCCGCCAGCACACCAACACCAAGGATCTGCGGCGCGTCCCCCGAGAAATGGAACAGTTCGCGCAGCACCGGGACGCTTATCACCAGTGCCAGTCCGATACTGCCGCCGAATACGATCCACCATAGCACCGGATTTTCGCGCGACCATGAGCCTTGCCAGGATGCCCCTAATGCGCGGTTGCTGAATACCAGCGCGATGTTCCCCGCCACCATCGCGACGAACACCAGCGCGCGCACGGTGTTTTCGGCCAATCCAGCCGACAAGGCCCAGGCATAGACCGCGGCGACGACCGCGAATGCCACCGAACCTTGCAGCAGGCTGCCGGTCATCAGCCTGCCGCCGAACAGCGGCTCATTAGCCTGTCTGGGCGGGCGCTTCATGATGTTTGTTTCTTCCGGTTCCGCCTCGAAGAATATCGAGCAGGCGGGATCGATGATCATCTGCAGGAACATGATGTGCGCGGGCAGCAGCAACAGCGGTTCGCCGCACAGCACCGGCAGCAGCGCCATGCCGACGATGGGGATGTGCACGGCCAGCGCGTAGCTCATCGCCTTGCGCAGGTTGTCGTAGATGCGCCGCCCCAGGCGGATGGTGGCGACCAGCGAGGCAAAGTCATCGTTGAGCAGCACCAGACCGGCGGCTTCGCGCG
>JBGSKJ010000089.1:0-29724 GCA_041741275.1 Gallionella sp. | reverse complement strand
TGGACTTGCCGACGGTGAAGCGCATTTCAGGCCACAAAAACTTGAGCATGGTGGAGCGTTACAGTCACCAGAACGGTGCGCATATTGAATCGGCAATGGACAAACTTTCCGAGCGTTATCGCAAAGCAAGCTGACACGATTACACAGGAATTACACAAACGGCTGAAATGAAAAAAGCCCCGCATCGCTGTGAGGCTTGAATTTATTGGCTCCCCGACCTGGACTCGAACCAGGGACCTGCGGATTAACAGTCCGTCGCTCTACCGGCTGAGCTATCAGGGAATGAAGAGGTGCGCATGATAGAGATATTGCCTTGCCCGGTCAACCTCAAATTTGCCTTTCACGGGCTGGCTGTAGCGATTGTTGCGCGCTTGCAGATATTGATGCGGGAGGAGGATCATCCGATTTCGCGTGATTGGTTGCAGTTCGCGCCGGGTCAACCGGAACGGTGATCATTGGGCTCGATTCGGCCCGGCATTGAAAATCAGACTTGCCAACTTTGAAAGAACCGCTGGGCAAGCACGATGTCCCCAGGGATGGTGCCGGCAGCCAGGCCGCAACGGCCTAAATTTCCGGAGTGGCACAGGCACTCTATCAGTTAGAATATGGCATGAACCGGAAAACGATTTTTGCCAGGACCAGCAAGGGCGAGGATGAGATGCGCAGCAAGACCGCGCATCTGTCCGGCGACATCAAGCGCTCTTTGCTGATGGTGGATGGAACCGCCACCTTCGGCGAAATCAGCAAACGTGCCGCACCCAGCCTGCGCGGCAGCCTTGAACAGTTGTTCAATGAGTTGCTGAAAGACGGCTTCATTCAAGAAAAAACCAATGCAGGCGGCACCCCCAAAACATTCATGCCACCGCAGATGGTCGTGCCACCCAGGATGGTTGTCCCATCCAGGATGGCCACGCCGCGCAATAAGCCCGAGGATGATATAGGCGATATCGAACTGGATTTTGCGTCTGAATTTATAGCCAGCACACGGGATGAGCCGTCAGCAGAAGCGGCCAAGATTGATGATGAGGCCGCGGCTGTAGCCATGGCGCATGCCTTGGCCGAGGCAAAGGCAAAACAGGAGGCTGAAGCACGCGCCCAAGCCGAGGCGCAAGCGCGGGCATTGGTCGAGGCAAAGGCCAGGCAGGAAGCGGAAGCGAAAGCACGCGCTGCAGCCGAAGTGCAAGCCCGGGCAGATGCGGAGGCAAAGGCGAAACAGGAAGCTGAAGCACGCGCCGCAATAGAAATCCAGGCGCGTGCGCTGGAAGAAGCAAGAGCACGCGCCGAAGCCGAGAAGCTGAACCGCTCAATGACCGAGGCAAAGGTTAAGCAGGAAGCGGAAGCGAGAGCGCGCGCCGAAGTAGAGGCACAAGCGCGGGCGGTGGCCGAAGCCAAGGCCAGGCGGGAAGCGGAAGCAAAGGCCAGGCAGGAATCGGAAGCAAGAGCGCGTGCCGAAGCAGCGGCGCAAGCGCGGGCAATGGCCGAAGCCAAGGCCAGGCACGAAGCGGAAGCGAGAGCTCGCGCCGAAGCCGAGGCACAAGCACGGGCGTTGGCCGAAGCGAAGGCCAGGCAGGAAGCGGAAGCGAAGGCCAGGCAGGAAGCGGAAGCAAGAGCGCGCGCCGAAGCAGCGGCACAAGAGCGTGCCCTGGCCGAAGCCAAGGTCAGGCAGGAAGCTGAAGCGAAGGCATACGCCGAAGCCGAGTTGCAAGCCCGGTTAGTTGCGGAGGCAATGGCGAAGGAGAAAGCCGAAGCGAGAGTGCGCGACGAAGCGGAGGCCCAAGTGCGGGCAATGGCCGAAGCGAAGGTCAGGCAGGAAGCGGAAGTCCCTGCAAAGGCCGGTTCATCTGCTGCAGAAGTCAAGCTGGAGCCATTCAACTTTTCGATCTCCGGTGCCACAGAGCCTGCTGTGACCACCGTCATCCATACAAGCACAAGGTCGAACTTCCAGCCGAGCGACGATACGCTGATGAAGGACATAGGGAAGTTCACCGAACCTGAAGAGGTGAAAAGATCGCGTGCCGCAACAACTGCCGGCCAGGACCGGACACAGTCAGCAGCGCCAACTCCGGAGCATGCGCCGGAAACAACGCGATCCGGGGAAGTGATCAAATCTGATGCCGGGGAACACAAGCCATCGGCGGATGAAGTCAGAAAGCTCGAGGGTGCCCAGGCCAAAGTATGGGAAGAAGCCGAGCAGCGCGCCAGGCAAGCCGCCAAGGCCAAGGCGATGTGGGACGTTCAGCCGTCGCCCGAGGCGCAAGTTGCCGAGAAACGGACCGTGCCCGTGGCGCGAGTCAAACGCAAGCCCCTGCCATGGTTCAAGCTGGGGGCGGGATTGGTTATGGCATTTCTGGGCGTATTGTTCGTCGCGCCAATGGTGATGCCGACCAGGGAATATATCCCCGGTATCGAACATCTGCTCAGCGGAAAATTGCATCAGCCGGTATTTGTCGGGCGTCTGGAAGGACGTTTGCTGCCCACGCCGCGGCTGGACTTGATCGATATGTCGATCGGTGACAGGAAGCAGATCAAGGCACGGCTGGTCCGGGTGAATTTCGCGATGCTCACCTTGTTCTCCGAGTCCAAATCGATACACACCGTTGAACTCGAAGGGGCGCGGGTCGAGGGTGCCGCGTTGCAGCAAGTGTCCGCATGGTTGCAGCAGGCTGTCGCCGACACCGCCTATCCGGTTGCCCGCATCCTGATTACCGAAGGCAAGCTGGAGGCGGAAGGCTTCGATTTGTCCGGTGTCGGCGGCGAGTTGAATTTCAATCGGGCCGGCAAATTCAGTCTGGCCAAGTTGCATGCCGAGGGAAGCAAATACGCGCTGGAACTCGAGGCTGCGCCGGCGAACAGAACCAGGGTATCCGTCTCGGTGCGCAGCAGCGCGTTGCCGCTACTGCCGAATTGGGTTTTCGATGAATTGACCGCCAGGGGCGAATTGATCGGCGACGAACTGCTGATCACGGAACTGGATGGTCGTCTCCTGGGCGGGTTCCTGCTCGGCAATGCACGCATCAATTGGCGTTCAGGCTGGCGCGCGCAGGGATCACTGGTGGCCAAAACCATCACCATACAGAAAATGCTCAAGGTGCTGGATGGTGACATGGAGGGCACGGCGCGCTTCCAGATGCAGGCTGCCAATCTGGCCAAGCTTACCGATGAGGCGACGCTGGACGGTTCCTTCGTGATCAGGAACGGTGTGATCAACGGCATCGACATCGTCGAAACCTCGCGTCTGCACCGCACTGAAAACATGCCGGGTGGACGGACCCATTTCGATGAATTGCGTGGTGATTTGTCTTACGCGAAGGATGCCTATGCTTTCCGGCAACTGAAGATGAGTGCCGGTGTGTTGAATGCCAAGGGCACGCTGGACTATTCCGGGCGACAGGTAACGGGATCCCTTTCCGCACTCCTGGCGTTGCGCGAGGGGATGGGGCCGGTCTCCCTGCAACTGGGCGGCACGCGCGATAATCCGACACTGCGTGCCGTTCGCTAGCCTCGCATTAACAGATCAAGCCAGCGCCTTGGCGAGACGCTGCAAAGCCTGCTTCAGGTTGTCCATCGACGTGGCGAACGACAAGCGGATGTAACCCTCGCTGCCGAAGGCCGAGCCGGGCACCACGGCGACACCGGCTTCCACCAGCAAATATTCTGAGAAGGCGATGTCGGTCGTCGCCTTGATGGTGCCCTTCTTGTGCAGTGCCGCGATGGCCTTGCGCGCATCCGGGAAGGCATAGAACGCGCCGCCCGCCATGATGCAGCTCAGTCCCGGGATCTTGTTCAACTCGTTCACCACGAACACATGCCGCTCGCGGAACGCCTTCAGCATCGGCGTGATGCAAGCCTGATCGCCGTTCAGCGCGGCCTCCGCGGCCACCTGCGAGATCGAGGTCGGATTGGAAGTGCTCTGCGACTGCACGTTCTCCATCGCGGTGATGATGTGCTCCGGTCCCGCCGCGTAGCCGATGCGCCAGCCGGTCATCGCATAGGCTTTCGACACGCCGTTCAATACCATGGTGCGCGGGTAAAGGTCGGGGCAGGCATCCAGGATGTTGACGAATTTCGCATCGGTCAGCGCGATGTGCTCGTACATGTCATCCGTCGCGATCAGGATGTTCGGGTGCTTGCGCAGCACCGCGCCCAATGCTTTCAGATCATCCAGCGTATATACCGCGCCGGACGGATTGCTCGGGCTGTTGATCACCACCATTTTGGTCTTAGTCGTGATCGCCGCTTCCAGTTGCGCGGGCGTCATCTTGAAGCCCTGCTCGATGCCCGCCTGCACGATCACCGGCTTGCCTTCCGCGATAAGCACGATGTCGGGATAGGACACCCAATACGGCGCGGGAATGATCACCTCATCGCCGGGGTTGATCACCGCCAGTGCCAGATTGAAAAAGCTCTGCTTGCCGCCGCACGACACCAGTATCTGCTTCGCGGTGTAATCCAGCCCGTTGTCGCGCTTGAACTTGGCGATCACCGCCTGCTTGAGCGACGGTGTGCCGCCGACCGCGGTGTACTTGGTGAAACCCTTGTTGATCGCGGCGATGGCCGCGTCCTTGATGTGCTGCGGCGTATCGAAATCCGGCTCGCCCGCGCCCAGCCCGATGATGTCCTTGCCTTCGGCCTTGAGTTTCGCCGCGCGGGCGGTGACCGCGAGAGTGGGGGAGGGCTTGATGGCTTGTACGCGTTTAGAGAGTTCCAAGATGTTTCCTTAAGGTCGGTTGGATGGTGCTCGCGTGCTAAAATCAGCCGCTGAACTTTGTGAAATTATACCCTTGAACAAGTCATTCCCCAAAAGCGATCAAAAGCCAAACCCCTCCCAGCCTCCCCTTGTCAGGGGAGGAGCTATTGCTTCCCCCCTGGCAAGGGGGGACCGAGGGGGGTTTGTTTCCCCCCAACAATGAACATCCTGACCTTCCCCAACAGCCCCTACATCCTGCACCAGCCGTTCGAGCCGGCGGGCGACCAGCCCGCGGCCATCGCGCAGCTGGTCGAGGGCATCCGCGACGGCTTGTCGTTCCAGACGCTGCTCGGCGTGACCGGCTCGGGCAAGACCTTCACGATGGCCAACGTCATCGCGCAACTCGGCCGTCCGGCGATGGTCATGGCGCCGAACAAGACGCTGGCGGCGCAACTGTATTCCGAGCTGCGCGATTTTTTCCCGGAGAACGCGGTCGAGTATTTCGTCTCCTATTACGACTACTACCAGCCCGAGGCCTACGTGCCGTCGCGCGATGTGTTCATCGAGAAGGATTCCAGCATCAACGAACAGATCGAGCAGATGCGCCTGTCCGCGACCAAGGCGCTGCTGGAGCGCGAGGACTGCGTGATCGTCGCGACTGTCTCGGCGATCTACGGCATCGGCGACCCGGTGGATTACCACGGCATGATCCTGCACTTGCGCCACAACGAAAAGATGCACCAGCGCGACGTGATCAAGCGCCTGATCGAGATGCAGTACGAGCGCAACGAGATCGATTTTTCGCGCGGCAAATTCCGCGTGCGCGGCGACGTGATCGACATCTTTCCGGCGGAAAGCAATGAAAATGCGTTGCGCGTGACACTGTTCGACGACGAAGTGGAAACCCTGTCGCTGTTCGATCCGCTCACCGGACACATCCTGCAGAAGGTGCCACGCTACACCGTCTATCCGTCCAGCCATTACGTCACGCCGCGCAGCACCGTGCTGGCCGCGCTGGAGACCATCAAGGTCGAACTGGCCGAGCGCATCGCGTTCTTTCAGCGCGAGAACAAGCTGGTCGAGGCGCAGCGCATCGCGGAGCGCACCCGCCACGACCTGGAGATGCTCAACGAGATCGGTTTCACCAAGGGCATTGAAAATTATTCGCGACACCTGTCCGGGCGCAAGGCGGGCGAGCCGCCGCCGACGCTGATCGATTACCTGCCGCCAAACGCGCTGATGTTCATGGACGAGAGCCACGTGATGATGCCGCAGATCGGCGCCATGTACAAAGGCGACCGCGCGCGCAAGGAGAACCTGGTCAACTACGGATTCCGCCTGCCGTCCGCGATGGACAACCGCCCGCTACGCTTCGACGAATTCGAAAAGGTGATGCGCCAGAGCGTGTTCGTTTCCGCCACGCCCTCGGTGTACGAGGCCGAGCACGCCGGCCAGGTGGTCGAGCAACTGGTGCGCCCCACCGGTCTGATCGATCCGCAGATCGAAGTGCGCCCCGCGACCAACCAGGTGGACGACCTGATGTCCGAGGTGAACCTGCGCGTCAAGCAGGGTGAACGCGTGCTGGTCACCACGCTGACCAAGCGCATGTCGGAAGACCTCACCGATTATTTTTCCGAGCACGGTATCAAGGTGCGCTACCTGCACTCCGACATCGAGACCGTCGAGCGCGTCGAGATCATCCGCGACCTGCGCCTCGGCATGTTCGACGTGCTGGTCGGCATCAACCTGCTGCGCGAGGGGCTGGATATCCCCGAAGTGTCGCTGGTGGCGATACTCGATGCCGACAAGGAAGGTTTTTTGCGCTCCGAGCGCTCGCTGATCCAGACCATAGGCCGCGCCGCGCGCCATATCAACGGCAAGGCGATCCTGTACGGCGACAAGATCACCAACTCGATGCGCCGCGCGATCGACGAGACCGACCGCAGACGCATCAAGCAGGTGGCGTACAACTTCGCCCACAACATCACCCCGCAGGGCGTGCAGAAGCGCATCAAGGACATCATCGAAGGCATGTACGAACCGGATGTCGCGCGCAACCAGCTCAAGGCCGCGCAGGAACAGGCGAAATATCTGGCGATGAGCGAGAAGGATGTGTCGAAAGAGATCAAGCGGCTGGAAAAGGAAATGCTGCATGCTGCGAAGAATCTGGAGTTCGAGAAAGCCACCGAGCTGCGCGACCAGTTGAAGAAACTGCGCGAGAGCGTGCTGATCTCGCCGTTGTGAGATAGATACTCCGCTCTACAGCGTCACGCCCTGCGAATGATGCGGCAATTGCAGATAGCGCAGGGTCTGCATCTCGGTCAAGCGGCTGGCGATACGGGTGAATTCGCCGGGCATCACGTCTTCGCTATAGAGTTGATCCGGCGCCGCCGCCGCTGAAGCCACCAGCCTGACATTGCTGTCATAAAGCACGTCCACCAGCCAGGTGAAGCGCCGCGCCTCGGCGGCGTGGTCGGCGGTCAAGCGCGGAATGTGCGACAGGAACACCGTGTGGAAGCGGTGCGCGATCTCCAGGTAATCTTCCTGCGCATGGGCGCCACCGCACAGTTCCCCGAACCCGAACCACACCGCGCTGCGCGCGATCCTGTTCACCGGGATGGCACGGCCGCGTACCTCGACATGTTGTTCATCGCGCTGCGTGCCGGCAGTGATCCGTTCAAACAGCGCATCCAGGCGTGCCTCGTTTACGGTTTCGCCATCAGCATCTTCAGCCACGAGAAACAGCGGTTCACGGGTCATCGCCCGCAGGCGGTAGTCATCGCCGCCTTCGATGTGCATCACCTTCAGTTCGCGCTTGAGCAGTTCGATGGCAGGCAGGAAATTCTGCCGCTGCAAGCCGTGCGGATACAGGCCGTCGGGTGGAAAGTTGGAAGTGGTCATCAGTATCACGCCGCGCTCAAACAGCGCCGCGACCAGCCGCCCCAGTATCATCGCGTCGGCGATGTCATCGACGTGGAATTCGTCCAGGCACAGCAGGCGGGTGGATTTTGCGATCCGGCCGGCCAGCGCGATCAGCGGATCGTTATCATGGGCGAGCAACTTCATCTCGTGATGAACCTCGGCCATGAAATTATGGAAGTGGATGCGGCGCTTGCGGCGATAAGGCAGGCAGGTGTAGAACGCATCCATCAAAAATGTCTTGCCGCGACCGACACCGCCCCACAGATACAAACCCCTGGGTACCTCCGGGCTGAGCAGGCTGTGCCCCAGAAACTGGTCGCGCCGGGATTTGAACTCGACCAACTGGTGCCACAGCACATCCAGTTCATCGATCGCGGCAGCCTGTGCCGCATCAGCGACAAAACCCGGCGAGGTGCGGATGCCCTGATACCAGGTCCTGGGGCTGATATTGCCGCCGGTGTGTGTGTGTTGTGACATGGTTAGCAGCTTAACAGCGCGCGTGGATAGGCAGCGGAAATCCCGCTTCCGGTTTGTTGATTGAAAACTACCGTTACCTGGCCAGTCCAGCCCTTTCAATTATCACCCGATAGAGCTGCAAGTCGGCCGGTTTGTATATCCGCGCACCCTCCAGCTTGAGCTGTCCGTTTTGCCCGGGTGCCAGGCTTGCCGCGACCAGCAGGGAATCGCTTTGACCGTCCGGCTGACGGGTTGCCGCGTCGAAGTGCACCACGCGCACATGGACATTGGTTACCGCCGTGCCGGTGGGGTTGTATACCACGGCATAGACATTGCCCATGTTGTCGGCCTGGGCTGCGGCCTGCAGATATTTGGCTGGATTGCGCGGCAGATCGAGACGCACCAGGCGCGCCATCGAAGCTTTGCCCACATCGGAATTCGAACCGGCGGCGATCCCGTATTGCTGCAACGCGCTGTCCGCGTCACCCCGGCTTTCCGCGATCTGCCCCAGCACGAAATGACTGGTTGCCGTGGGCAACAGCTCGTTGCTGCGCCTGAGCAAGGGCTCTGCTTCCGCATGGCGCCCCAGGCTGTTCAGCGCGACACCTTTCTGCACATACGGCCGGAAATAATCCGGCTGCATATCGATGGCTTGCTGGTAATGGACCAGCGCCTCTTCGCTGCGGTTCTGCTTCATCGCGATATCGCCCTGCAGTTCGCGGAAGCGCGCCTCGCGCGGCTCGGCCGCCACGGCCTGTTTGGCCAATGCGTCTGCCTGCTTCACGTCACCCTTGGCCAATGCCTTCACGCCGTCGTCATACGCCTTGTAGGCAGCCTGGGTGGACTTCAGCTTGCCCACTTTCTGCGCGTAGATCTCCTTGCCCCATTCACCGCCTTCACCCAGCGCGGCGAGCGTCGCCTTGTTGGCGGCCACGCGCGCATCGGAAGGCGGGTGGCTGGCAAACAAACCTTCAATGAAATTCGATCTGTGATCCTTGCTCAGGCGCACGAAGGTTTCCTGCAGCGTCACCGCGGCGCGCGGGTCATACCCGGCTTTCTTCATGTAACGCATGCCGTACAGGTCCGCTTCCGATTCCTCGTCGCGGCCGAACTTGGTGGAGATCAACTGCGAGCTCAATTGCGCGCCACCCACGATCAGGCCGGCATAGCTGTTGTCCTGCGCGGCCACACCCGCCGCCATCACCGCACCCTGCAGCAGCATGCCGGTCTCCATCTTTTGCGCACCGTGCCGAGCCGCCGCATGCACGATCTCATGGCTGAGCACAGCGGCCAACTCCGCCTCGCTGTCCAGCTCGTACAGCAAGCCGCGATTGAACGCGATCTTCCCGCCCGGCATCGCCCAGGCATTCGGCACCGAATCATTCAGCACCACGAACTCATAGGGCAACGGCCGGTCGGCCACCGCCGCCAGCTTGTTGCCCACGCTCTGCACATAGGCGGTCAGTTCCGCATCGATGATGTAATCCCCGCCCTGTTGCTGGCGCGCCGGAATATAGTTCTCCTGCCCGATGGAGATCTCCTGCGATTCGGAAACCAGTTGCAGCTCCCGCTTGTGCGTCACCGGATTGGTGCCGCAGCCGGCCAACAAGAATATCAATGCAACGACGGCAAACTTGCAGATGTAAGATTTCAGCATCATTCGTTCCTTTATTGGTTAAACCTGCGCGACATGAACCATTCTAGCAGTAGTGGGGCGACGCACTGTTTTTGGCTGATGGTCCGCTCCTGCACGATATCCCGGTATGTATAAACAATGTTGACACACGCTCCAGGCGTGCCTAAACTGTCCGCTATCGAATTGCAAAAGGAGCGCATCATGGAAGTCATCGTAAAGAAATGGGGCAACAGTGCGGCGGTGCGCATCCCGGCATCTGTCATGGCAGCGGCGCATGTCGATCTGGATCAGGCTGTCGAAGTGCGCGAGGAACAGGGCCGCATCGTCATCGAACCGGTGCGCCGCAAGGAATATAAGCTGGACGAACTACTGGGTGGCATTACCGGCAAGAACCTGCATAAACCGGTCGACACGGGCACGCCGGTAGGCAAGGAAGTCTGGTAATGGCGCGCCGCTTTGTGCCGGATGCGGGCGATATCGTTTGGCTGGAATTCTCGCCGCAGGCCGGGCACGAACAAGCCGGGCACCGTCCCGCGCTGGTACTCAGCCCGTCCGCCTATAACAGCAAAACCGGCACCATGTTGTGCTGCCCGATGACCACCCAAATAAAAGGCTACCCCTTCGAAGTCATCATCAATGCGAAAGGCGCCAGCGGCGCAGTGTTGTCCGACCAGGTCAAAAATCTTGATTGGCGCGCCCGCAAAGCCGCGCCCAAAGGCAAAGCATCAACGGAGGAATTGGGCGAAGTGCGCGCCAAGATTGCTGCGTTGCTGGGGATTGGTTCAAAATAAGCACCGAGAAGATTTTGCCAACTTGAGGTCACGCTAGTGACTGCTGATAATACCCAATATGGGAATAACCAAACCCTTATTGGGTATGTAACATCTCACCCTCCTTGCAGGGGGAGGGGTGGGGAGAGAAATCCAGCCGCCTTGGGCGGCCCATGGGTCTATTGGCGCCTTTGAGGCGCTCACCCAATAAGCCACCGGCTTTGCCGGTGACAATTTAATTCAGCATGGCCAAGATCCCTTGGCGATGCAGAAAGGTTAACCCACGATGACCCCCGCCGTACAAAATCTCCTGATCGTCACCATCGCCAGCTTCATGCTGCAAAGCGTCGCCGGTGGGGACATGATCAACAATCTCGCGTTGTGGCCGTTGAACGGGCCATTCATGCCCTGGCAACTGGTGAGCTATGCCTTTCTGCACGGCAGCCTCATGCACCTGGCCTTCAACATGTACGGCCTGTGGATGTTCGGCAGGGAGCTGGAAGCCCTGCTGGGACGCAAGGTGTTCTTGCTGCTCTATTTCGCCAGCGTCCTGGCGGCCGGGATCATGCAGGTGCTCGTCACCATCTATACCGGCGGCACCTATCCCACCGTGGGCGCGTCCGGCGGCGTGTTCGGGCTGTTGCTCGCGTATGCGATGTTCTTTCCGAACCGGGTCATCATGCTGATCCTCCCGCCGGTAGCCATGCGTGCGCGCACCTTCGTGTTCCTCTACGCGGCCATCGAACTTTACCTCGGCGTGACAGGGACGCAAGCAGGCGTGGCGCATTTTGCGCATCTCGGCGGCATGATCGGCGCGTATCTCGTCCTCCGCAACAGGAGCCGGGGTCGCTGGCGTTGAATGGATCGAAGATATTCCCATCTCCTCCCCTGGTTCTCCCCCTGAAGTGGGTCAAGCAGGCAATCCGCGAAGCGGATGCTCGCACAAGGGGGCTGGGGGGTTGGGGGAGGCTGGGGTGAGGCGAGACGCTGTCACTCATCCCATGACAAGGGGAGGCTGGGAGGGGTTAAGAGGCGGGAGGGGGTTGGTGTTGCGGGTAGAATCTAATCCTCATTCCCGTATCCCGAATCCTAATTCCTAATTCCCCCATGAAACCAACTCCACACCATCCCCACGCGTTCAATTGGCGGCATGCCCTGTTGTTGCTGACGGTGTTCGGCGCGCTGGCGCTCATGCTGTCGCTGCAGCCCATCAAACAGGATCAGGTCTATCATGACTTTGCCGACCATATCGCATGGCTGGGCATTCCAAATTTCTTCGATGTCATTTCCAATATCCCGTTCCTGCTCGTCGGCATAGCGGGGCTGCGCTTTTGCCGCAGCAGTGTCTTGATGAGTTACCGGCCTGCCTGGATCACTTTTTTCGCGGGTGTCGCGATCATCAGTGCGGGGTCTGCCTGGTATCACCTCAACCCAAACAACGACACGCTGGTCTGGGACAGGCTGCCCATGACCATCGCCTTCATGGGATTGCTGGCGGCGCTGCTGGCCGAGTATGCGGATGTGCGGCTGGGCAGGCTGCTTTTGCTGCCCGCGATCCTGACGGGTTTTTCCAGCGTGATCTATTGGCACTGGTACGACGACTTGCGCTTCTACGTATGGGTCCAGTTCATGCCCTTGCTGATCGTGCCGATCTTGATGGTGCTGTTCCGTCCGAGGTACTCCCACCAATGGCTGCTGCCGGTGGCACTGGCGTGCTACATGCTGTCCAAACTGCTGGAAGCCTACGACCACGAAGTTTTCGTATACACCCAAAGTTATTTCAGCGGCCATACGCTTAAACATCTCCTGGCGGCGCTGGCCTGCTATGTGGTGTTGATGATGCTTAAAATAAGAAAACAGGCCTAGGCTATTCCCCATTCCCATGAAACCCTACGCCGAATCCAGCGAAGTGAACAAAGGGCCGATCCTCACCGTGCTCAAGGACATCTTCGCCGACCGCAAGCAAGTGCTGGAGATCGCCAGCGGCACCGGCCAGCACGCCGTGCACTTCGGCCGCGAGCTGCCGCATCTCACCTGGCAACCATCCGAATTGCCGCAACACCTGCCCGGCATCCAGGCCTGGCTGGACGAAGCACAGTTGCCCAACGTGCTGCCACCGCTGGCCATCGACGCGAACGACGCAAGTTGGCCGGTGACACCGGTGGACGCCATCTTCAACGCCAACACCATACACATCATCTCCTGGCCGGAAGTAGAGCGCCTGTTCGCGCACATCGCCCGCGTCATCGCGCCGGGTGGCTGCGTGTGCCTCTATGGGCCATACAACTACGGCGGCAAGTTCACCTCGGAAAGCAATGCGCGTTTCGACGTCTGGCTCAAGTCGCGCGACCCGGCCAGCGGCGTGCGAGATTTCGAAGCGGTGAACCGCTTGGCCGCATCCCATGGCATGGAACTGCTGCGCGACATCGAGATGCCATCCAACAACCGCATGCTGGTGTGGGAGGCGAGGGTACAAACAACTGAGCAGAACGAATTCATGCGGAATTTGTAGTGGTGGGCACGCTGAGCACGGATATTTTCTATTCGTAGGCAGACGGTCATGCTCAGTTTGTTCCCAGTCCACAGTCCTCAGTCCTTGTTTTTAGTCCTGAATCCCGTATCCCGTATTTTCAATCCTGCTTTTGTGCATCATTCGCTCCTTCAAGGGCTGGACAATACAGATCAACGGGACAAATCGGGTCAGCGAGACAGGGAACATTCCTGCAGGAGCAGGGCGGGCGGCGGGAGGAGCGAGAGCAATGCTTTCTCAGACTTGAAGTCACAATTTGTGACTTCAAGATGACATGGCCCGTGTGATGGTTTTGACGGTATGATTCGGGAAGCTACCTTGCAGAATCATTTGAAAAATTTGCAGATATGACCACGTCTCCCGATCAAATTGATATATGGCGTAAATCCTCCTCGGAGCATCAACGTCTGGAATTCAAGGAAGCGAAGACTCAGTTTGATAATCGCAAACTTTATGAGTATTGCATCGCCCTGGCTAACGAAGGCGGGGGGATATTGTTGCTCGGCGTTGTCGATAAACCACCGCGCCCGGTAGTGGGCACACAAGCGTTTAATAATCCGATTGCCATGGCCGAGAAATTATTTACGGCCATAGGCTTCAGAGTAGACATCGAAGAAGTTGCACATCCAGGCGGCAGGGTGCTGGTGTTTCACATACCCTCACGACCTCGCGGAACCGCATACCACCTCGACGGAAAATACCTGATGCGCGCCGGCGAAGCCTTGGTGCCGATGAGCGAAGATCAATTGCGCAAAATTTTTGCCGAAGGCGAGCCGGACTGGCTGGAGGAATACACGAAATCCGGGTTGGATGCGCAGCAAGTAGTCGAATTGCTCGACACGCAAACATTCTTTGAATTGCTCAAATTGCCTTACCCCACTGAACGAACAGGTGTCATTGATCGCCTCCTTGGCGAAAGGCTGATCGATGAAGCCAACGGCACCTATTCCATTCGACGATTGTGCGCACTGTTGTTGGCAAAACGTCTGGATGACTTCCCGGACATCGCTCGCAAAGCAGCACGTGTCGTGGTTTATGTCGGAACGAACAAGCTCGACACAAAGCTCGATCAAACGGGCACCAAAGGATATGCCGTCGGTTTCCAGGGGCTGGTTCGCTTCATCATGAACCAGCTTCCGCAGAACGAAATCATCGAAGATGCGCTTCGAAAAGAAGTAAAACTTGTGCCGGAAGTCGTCATTCGAGAATTGGTCGCCAATGCACTCATACATCAAGACATGCGCATAACCGGATCATTGGTCATGGTGGAAATCTATGGCAATCGCATCGAAATATCCAACCCGGGAGAACCGATAGTCCCCGTAGAGCGCTTCATTGATGGCTATCAATCGCGCAATGAACGACTTGCTGACCTGATGAGGCGGATGGGCATCTGCGAAGAAAAGAGCAGTGGAATCGACCGCGTTGTGCAAGCGGCTGAACTTTTCCAATTGCCGGCACCGGATTTTCGCGTGAGTCATCGGCGCACAATGGCCATACTCTTTGGGCCAAAGCCACTGGACGATATGGATCGCGATGATCGCATACGGGCGTGCTACCAACATTGTGCCTTGAAATGGGTGATGTCAGAGAGGATGACCAACCAATCGCTGCGCGAGCGATTTCATTTGCCAGAAAGCAAAAGCGCCATCATCTCGCAGATCATAGCGGCAACAATTGAGGCAGGGAAAATCAAGCCCGACGAAAAGGTTGGCGGCTCCCGAAAATATGCACGCTACCTGCCTTTTTGGGCGTAATTCTTATTTAAGCGACAACCAACAAACAAGCC
This sequence comes from Gallionella sp., assembly GCA_041741275.1. GTDB lineage: Bacteria > Pseudomonadota > Gammaproteobacteria > Burkholderiales > Gallionellaceae > Gallionella. The sequence goes on along the minus strand of JBGSKJ010000089.1, from coordinate 14,934 downwards.
AATATTTACGCTAACTTACTGAAAATGAATAAAAATCTTATTTAAGCGTTTGCCTGAGTCTTTACTTACCCAGTCCCCAGTCCTTGCCCCTTGTACCTTGTTTCCCAGTCCTGAATCCTCATTTCCCTGCCCTGGAACTTGACTTAATGCATTTTCGCTGGCTTAATTGGCTCCGTAATATGAGCTAATCAAGGAGCTATTATGGCAATGGAAACGATACTGTCCGACCTTTCGGTCAGCATGACGGAATTCAAGAAGAACCCCAATGCGTCGCTCAGGGAATCGGGCGGGCAGGCGGTGGCTGTGCTCAGTCACAATAAGCCCGCGTTCTACATGGTGCCTCCCGACCGTTACGAAGCCATGCTGGAACAGATTGATGACTTGCAACTCGTGCGCGTGGCAAAGGAACGCCTCAAACAAAAAGATCGCGCCATAGCGGTTACGCTGGATGACCTCTAAACCGGCCGCGCGCAAAACGGCCACGAAATACAGTCTCAAATTCGTGCCGGATGCCTGGCGTGAATGGCAGGCGCTGGACGGCTCCATCAAGCAGGCACTCAAACCGCTGCTGGCAAAACGCCTGCAAAACCCGCATGTCCCCGGCGCGCTTCTGCACCGCGAATTGGCGGGCTGTTACAAGATCAAATTGCTTAAGCAAGGCTATCGCCTCGTGTACATGGTTGAAGACGACGTACTAGTCGTGCTGGTGTTGTCTGTTGGCAAACGTGCAGATAGCGCGGCATATCTGGCGGCAACAAAACGCATTAAATAATAGACAGGTATGCTGCTCAGGGAGAGGTAACGTAATGAAGCGTGAGTACTACTCTAACTTAATTTCCAATTTCCTTCGTTCTTCAACCGAGGAAATCCTTGGCATACTCGCACTCAATAATGATTTTGCTCTAATCCAAACCCAACGTGGCGCTTGGGTTGCAGAAATAGAAATTCTTCGCGAAGCCCTTACACCATACGAAGGTTCGATTTATTTCGAATATTCAATCCCCCGCATGGGTCGACGAATTGATGTTGTGCTCTTAATTGGGCCTGTTATTTTTGTACTTGAGTTCAAGGTTGGCGAAGGGGAATTTACTACTTATGCCATTGACCAAGTTTGTGACTATGCTTTGGACTTAAAGAACTTCCATGACTCAAGCCATAAGCAGTTTATTGCGCCAATTCTCATTGCTACTGATGCAAGAGATGTTGTTCCGGTTGTTGCGGTTACGCCGCAAAACGACAAGCTTCTTTTTCCGATTAAGTCGAACATAGCGCTACTCGGTAAAGTAATTGAAGATGTGCTAAGTTTTGTCGACGGTAACGACATAGATGTAAATAAGTGGGAGAGTGGTCGATATTGCCCAACCCCAACCATCATCGAAGCCGCAATGGCGCTTTACAACAATCATTCAGTTTCCGAAATAACACGTAGTGACGCAAGTGCTACTAACCTGAGCCAAACCTCTGCCGCAATCTCTGAAGTTATTAAGTCGTCGCGAGATAAATCTCATAAGTCAATTTGTTTGGTGACTGGTGTGCCAGGTGCAGGAAAAACTTTGGTGGGGCTTGATGTCGCCACTAAGCACATTAATGCTGATGATAAGTTGTACAGCGTGTACTTGTCTGGAAATGGACCGCTCGTGAAAATACTTTGCGAAGCGCTCGCGCGTGATAAGGTCCGGCGTGGTGGTGAAGCGGGGGAAAAAATAAAAATTGGTACGGCACGCAGTGATGTAAAGACATTTATCCAGAATGTTCACAACTTCCGTGATGAATGTCTTCTTGATAAATTGGGGGCGCCTGTAGAGCACGTCGCAATATTTGATGAAGCTCAACGCGCATGGGATATGGAGCAAACCTCTTCCTTCATGCGCCGCAAGAAAAATACACCAAACTTTAATCAATCAGAGCCTGAGTTTCTAATTTCCTGCATGAATCGGCACGAAGATTGGGCTGTCATTGTTTGTCTTGTTGGCGGCGGGCAGGAAATCAATACGGGTGAAGCTGGCATTGGGGAGTGGATTGAATCTATAAATCGGTCATTTCCAGACTGGCATATTTATATTTCATCGCGCCTTACCGATAGCGAATACAACGCAGAGAAAATTCTGGATGAACTGAAGACGCGCCAGCATGTGACGTACCATGATGGTCTTCATCTAGCGGTATCGATGCGCTCATTCCGGGCAGAAGATGTTTCGCTTCTTGTTAAACAGATGCTCGACCTTGAGGTTGAATCTGCCCGGAAAACTTATAAGAAGGTGAGAGACAAATATCCGCTTGTCATCACGCGCGATTTAAGCAAAGCAAAGAAGTGGCTGAAAGGCCAGGCGCGAGGCTCAGAGCGCTACGGGTTGGTCGTTTCATCGCAAGCTGAGCGGCTTAAACCTCATGCAATAGATGTGAAATCGCCTATGGATCCTGTTCACTGGTTTCTGGACGAAAAGGATGATGTTCGCTCGTCGTATTACCTTGAGGATGTTGCTACTGAATTTCACGTCCAAGGTTTGGAACTGGATTGGGCGTGCGTTATATGGGATGCGGATTTCAGGTATTTTCCAGCCGGATGGAGCCATCATTCGTTTTGCGGGAACCGATGGAATAACATAAATAAAGAAGAGCGAAAGCAATACTTAAAAAATGCTTATCGAGTTTTATTGACTAGAGCACGTCAAGGAATGGTACTGGTTGTTCCAGAAGGTGATTCGGACGACCATACCCGAAGTTCTCAGTTTTACGATGGGACTTTTAACTACCTGAAAGAAATTGGATTTACAGAAATCTAAGATGATTGATATCCCGGTGGTCAGGAAGATGTTAATCAGTATACGTAAGATAGCATGCGGTAGACTAGGCACTGGCTGCACGCATTGGTATGTCTACGGCGGCGTTTATATAAACAGATACGGTTGTAAATTAATGGGCCAAGCTCAATTTGCTCTCTTTACAGTGGATATTCAATTGAATAAGATATTTCGTGGCTGAGGAAAACGAGTTCCGCCCAAAGTCTCTATGTATTGACCTGGAAACATCGGTCGAAACAGAGGCCGCTATATACAAAATTGCTGCGTGGCGGGCTGATACTGAGCAGAGTGCAGTATTTCAAGGCAGATTTCGTTCTGCAGAGGTTAAGTCAAAACTGGATGCACTCACTATTGGCGCATCTTTTTTGTTGGGGCACAACGTTGTACAGCATGATCTGCCTGTTCTTAAGCGTATCTATCCTGATCTGGCGCTGTTGGCTCTGCCAGTCATTGATACGCTGCAATTATCCCCCATAGCATTTCCACAAAATCCATATCACAGTCTGGTCAAAGACTATAAGTTGGTGCGCGATTCGATTAATGATCCCTTAAAGGATGCGCAGCTCTCATTGCGCTTGTTCAAAGATCAGCGCGATGCGTTGGTTTCACTCCACACATCTGCCCCTGACGAGCTGGCTTGTTACCACTATCTAATGACTGCCGTTGAAGGCAACGGTCTATCCAGTTTATTCATGACCATTCGTCATACGGCCAAACCAGAGCTTGATCAGATCAGGAAACTGTTCAAGACGGCGGTGCAAGACAAGGTGTGCAGCACTCGGTTGGTAAAACTACTTCAGGATGACCTCATTAATGCCGATATGTATATGCCGATTGCCTATGCACTTGCATGGCTTCGCGTATCCGGTGGCAATTCAGTTCTACCACCTTGGGTTGGGATGCAGTTTCCAAAAACAAAAACACTGCTCAAAGAGTTGCGCGATCAGACATGTAATCAACCGGGCTGTTCGTATTGCAAAGCGGTGCATGACCCTCGATTAGAGTTGAAGCGCTACTTCGGATTCTCGGAGTTTCGTGCGCAACCCGCTAATCTACAAGGTGGTTCGCTGCAAGAGGATATTGTCACGACGGGCATGCGTGGAGAACACTTGCTGGCTATTTTGCCGACAGGCGGAGGTAAGTCGCTTTGTTATCAATTACCAGCGCTAAACCGATATTGGCGAAACGGCAGCCTCACTGTGATTATCTCGCCGTTGCAGTCGCTGATGAAGGATCAGGTTGATAACTTGGTGAAACAAGGCATCTTCTGTGGGGCGGCGCTCAATGGGTTGTTGAGTGTGCCAGAGCGGCGTGAAGCGCTGGAGAAAATCAGGCTGGGTGATATTGGGATTCTGCTGGTATCACCGGAGCAATTGCGTAATAAAAGCTTTATTGATGCGATTCGCTATCGTGAAATTGGTGCATGGGTATTTGACGAAGCACATTGCCTTTCAAAGTGGGGGCAGGATTTTCGTCCCGATTATATTTACGCATCACGCTTTATTAAAGAGCATGTGCGCGATGAGCTACCGCAAATTGCCTGTTTTACTGCCACGGCGAAGTTGGAGGTGATTAATGATCTGCTTGCGCATTTCAAAGAGATATTAGGCATTGAATTAAATTTGTTCGCTGGTGGACACGAAAGAGACAATCTTCATTACGAAGTGATTAATACAACCAGTCATGAGAAATTGGGCCTGATCCACAAAATTCTTGAAAGTGAGTTAAAAAATTCAGAAGGTGGTGCAATTGTCTTCGCGGCGAAGCGGAAGAGTGCCGAGGATATTTCTGCCTTCCTGAAAGAAATGGCATGGGGTTGTGCGTATTTCCATGCGGGATTGCCGCCGGATGAAAAGAAAGATGTGCAGCAAAACTTCATTAAGGGGAGTTTGCGCGTCATTGTTGCCACTAATGCTTTTGGCATGGGCGTGGATAAACCGGATGTGCGTGCTGTGATACATGCCGAGATACCCGGATCACTGGAAAACTATCTTCAGGAAGCTGGGCGGGCTGGTCGTGATCGTAGGGCGGCGCGCTGCATATTGCTTTACGACGAAATCGATGTAGAGGTTCAGTTTGGTCTTGCGGCACGCTCTCGGCTCAGCCGCAAGGACATAGGCGAAATATTGCGCAGTTTGCGCAAGCGATCCAATAAAGCGAAAGACAGCACGATTGTTATTACTGCCGGTGAAATATTGGCGGATGAAGATTTGGATTCAGAAATAGATGCTGAGAGTCGCGATGCTGAGACACGGGTTAAAACGGCGGTCTCATGGTTGGAGCGTGCCAGATTGTTGCAGCGCAATGAAAATGAAACGCGGGTGTTTCCTGCAAGCCTGAAAGTTGGCAACTTGAAAATGGCCGAAGATAAGTTGAAAGCGGCTAATCTAACAGAAGATAACAAACGAAAATATTTGAGGCTTGTTGAGTTGCTGATTAATGCGGACGCTACAGAAGGCATTAGTACCGATGAGCTAATGCTGCAAACCGAAATGCCCAGCGAGGAATGTGTTCGGGTACTTCAGCAGATGGAGCAGCTGGGTATTTTGAGCAACGACATTGTTATTGCGGCTCGGCTTCGCAAGGGCATCGCAAATTCTTCCCAAGATAAGTTTGCAAACGTTACGACAACCGAGCAGGCATTGCTTGATTTGTTGCCAGAACTTGCGCCTGATGCTGACGCGAAGGAGTGGCAGGAATTAAATCTGCGCAATCTATGCCAAGGTGTCAAAGATCGCATTGGCAGGGAAACCATCGTTGAGGACTTGCTTGCCTTGCTGCGAGCCATGAGCCAGCCGTTCGGTAATACTCAAGCAGAGCGTCCAAGTTTTGAACTCAAGAAAGTTACCCGCGACCATTATCGCGTCAGGCTGCGTCGGTCATGGCAGCAGATTAGTGAGATAAGTGAGAAGCGCCGTGCTATCTCTCAAATATTGCTGAGTTTCTTCTTAAGGAAGCTGCCACCAGAAGTGCGGGGTGCTGATCTGTTGGTGGAGAGTAAGGCAGGTGAGTTGTGTGAAGTCTTACGCAATGACATTACTTTGGCAGGTCAACTCCGTGATGAAGCAAAGGCACTGGAGCAAGGCTTGCTCTATCTCGACCGTATCAGGTCCATTCATTTGGATCGTGGGAGAACGGTATTTAGATCGGCGATGACAATTCAAGTATTTGCAGGTGAAAAACTTACGAGGAATCCTAGATTTGTAGACGAGGATTATTTAGGATTGAAGGAATACTACAATGAACGTAATTTTCAAATTCATGTGGTGCAGGAGTACGCCCGCCTTGGTCTTGAAAAGCTCAATGATGCGATGGCATTCATCGCGGCGTACTTCCGATGGTCGAAAAGCGATTTCATAAAAAGATATTTTGCGACGCGCAAGGAGTTGCTTGAACTGGCAACGACGGGCCAGTCTTTACACCGAATCGTAGATGATCTGAAGCATCCCTTACAGCAGTCCCTTGTGGCGGACAAGTCGGATACGAATCGGTTGATTCTTGCCGGGCCAGGATCAGGTAAAACACGAGTCATCGTGCATCGGGTTGCTTATTTGTTGAGGGTTTTGCGCACACCTGCGGACGGCATCATTGTGCTGACGTTTAATCGCCTTGCCGCTTATGAGGTGCGAAAGCGTTTATTTGACTTGGTAGGCCAAGATGTCTATGGGGTCACTGTGCTGACCTATCACTCAATGGCGATGCGCTTGACTGGAACTTCTTTTCGAAGCATGGCGGAGAGAGATGAGACACCTGACTTTGATGCGATTATTCGAAATGCGATTAACTTATTGCAAGGGAATGGCCGACTGGGTGATGACGATACGGATGACTTGAGAGATAAGTTGCTGCAAGGGTATCGCTATATTCTGGTCGATGAGTATCAGGATATTGATGCTGCGCAGTATGAGCTTATTAGTGCGCTTAGCGGTCGAGTTTTGGGGGATCGAGATGCGAAGCTCACCATCATGGCGGTGGGAGACGATGATCAGAATATCTATGAGTTCCGTCAAACCAGCAACGAATTCATCAAACGCTTTCAAGAAGACTACCAGGCCAAGACCGAATATCTTATTGAGAACTACAGATCAAGCTCACACATTATTACTGCGGCGAACCAAATTATTGCTGACAACCCGGATCGGTTGAAGCAAGAACATCCGATACGAATCAATTATGCACGTCAAAGTAATTTGCCCGGCGGTCAATGGGAGAAGCTAGATACCTTTGCCAAAGGTCGCGTGCATATCGTTCGCTGCCCCGCTGATGCCAACATTCAGGCGCAGATGGTGATGGAAGAGGTGCGTCGGTTGTTTGCCTTGTCGCCTTCATCGGATTGGGCTGATTTTGCGATTCTGGCAAAAGAGCACAAATTCCTTGCGCCTATTCGAGCGTATTGCGAGCTGAATGGTATTTCATGTGTTCAAATAGAAGCTGGTCGCGGATCAGGGAATCTAAAGCTCAATCAGGTAAGAGAAGGGCAGATGCTGATTCGCTTATTATTGAACTCAAGGCGCAACCTTGTCGCTAAAGCAACCCTGCTGCGTTGGATCGGTAGACACATTGCTAAGCAGCCGGAAAACCATTGGATGCAATTGCTGCAACAATGCGTCAATGAATTTTGCCTTGCGTGGACACTGGAGGAAATTCCGGTCAGCCAGTTACTGGACTGGGTGTTTGAGTTTGGTAACGAGCAGCAAAATACCGTTGCGGGGAGGCTAACCATTTCAACTGTTCATGCTGCAAAGGGGCGTGAATTCCGTCATGTCGTTGTTCTCGACGGCGGGTGGTTGGCATTAGCGCCACCAGATCAGAGACGTTTGTACTATGTTGCCATGACACGGGCAAAAGAAACGTTGACTCAGTTTGAGTTCAATAGCGCACCCAATCCATTTAGCTCAAGCATACGTAATCAGCCATATGCATTGTTGAGCGACAATATCGCGCATCCTTCCCGAAATCCCGCACTAGATGTAAAGTTTGTTGAACTTGGTAATGCTGATGTGTATATGGACTACGCGGGGCAAACTGCTGATCCAAAGGTACATCAAGCCCTCTCCGAATTGAGGGTGGGTGACGAATTGAAATTGGTTGGAAGGGAGTTGCAAAACAAAAAAGGTATAGTCGTAGGGCGATTATCCAAGAGTTGTGCGATTAACGACCGCAATGTTGTTTCAGTCAAAGTCAGCGCAATTGCATCGCGATTTGATAAACAGGTTATCGACCCAGTATGGCGCGAGCGACTTAAGGTGAAAGCGTGGGAAATTGTACTGTGTTCAATACAAACATCAGAAGTTAAAGGGGCCGCATCGCTTTAACTCTGGGTCACAAACCTGAATGCCGGTGGCGTAATCAACCTCGCGCCTTTCAGTTTTTTCAATCCGTCTCGCCCATCTTTATTTCAGGTCAACAGGCTAGTCGCGCATTTTGGCGGTGATGTAGTCCGCATGGGGAATGTAGAGCAGGGCGGCGCTGATGAAGAGGCTGCACGCCAGCGCACGTTGCTGGATTCCCGACCAGAACCGTCTCGGGAATGACGCGCATTAAATGGTTTTCATGTGCGCTGGTCAGATTCATTTTCGACCGGGCTTAACTTCCAATGCAGGCAGGGCATTTTCCGCGTGTGCCGGCCGCCAGGTGAGGCTCGCAGCGGTGGCTGACTGGTGGCCCCTTAGTGATAGGTTGTCATTGATCATCGGCCAGATTGTTTGGGTGTACACTTTTACTCAGCAGTCAGAAATAAAGACGACACCTGTAGGGTGGATAAGCGTAGCGCATCCACCCAGCCCACGTTGGTGGATGCGCTACGCTTATCCACCCTACAAATACTACGCGCGGCACATCCCTCGATACGACTTCGTCTACTCGGGACGAACGGAAAACGAGCGTAGCGAAGTTTCGAGGTATGACCAAATGTATCGAAGCATAGTTGGGACTTATTCGGCGTTTCCCTGGATAGCATGAAAAATGTCGCGCAACAGGTGAGAGGGATGATGCGTTTCTCTTGGGATCTTTTTGATCCGGGTCTTTTGCATGGTGTCGGGCATGCTTGATCGGTGCCGGGTATCGGCTGTCTTGTTGATGATGGCTGCCCTGATGGGTTGTGCCGGGCCCCGCCTGCAACCCGGCCTGCCGGAAAATCGTGTTCCGGTGCTCCACGCCACGTCCGCGATAATGTCCGACGGCTATGTGTTGCCATTGTCGGTGTGGAAGCCGGAGGGGGATATCAGGGCCGTCGTTTTGGCGCTGCATGGCATGAACGATTATCGCCATGCCTTTGCCGATGTCGGCGTTCACCTGGCCGCATCCGGTATCGCCACCTACGCCTACGATCAACGCGGTTTCGGGGAAACCGAGTGGCGCGGCGTCTGGGCGGGGACTGAGCGCCTGGTCCTTGATATGGAAACGATGGCGGCATTGCTCCATGCCAGTTACCCCGATCTGCCCCTGTATCTGATGGGTGACAGCATGGGCGGTGCCGTGCTGTTGGCGTCGCTCAGCCACAACCCCGGGCTGCAGGATGTTTCCGGTATGGTGCTGATCGCCCCGGCGGTGTGGGGGCGCGAGACGATGAATCTTTTTCAGCGCCTGTTGCTCTGGCTCGGTGTGCATACGCTGCCGTCACTCGAAGTCAGCGGAGACGGCCTGGGCATCAAGCCCTCGGACAATATCGAGATGCTGCGCGCACTCGGGCGCGATCCGCTGGTGATCAAGAAGACGCGTATCGACACGCTCAGCGGCCTGACCGACCTGATGGATGCGGCGGCGGCCAGTGTGCCCCGATTGCGCGACCCGGTGCTGATCCAGATCGGCGCTCACGATGAGGTCATCCCCAAACGCCCCACGTGCCGGATGTTGACCCTGCTGCGGAATCGCGCGGAACATCGCCCGCGCGTGGTGATCTATCCGCAGGGCTACCATATGCTGACCCGCGACCTGCGCGCCGACATCGTGTTGCAGGACATCACACTATGGATCAGTGATGCCGATCATGCACCCCTTTCCGATGTATTGCCGGGGAACGCGAGCGCAACTGGGGCGGAGTTTTGTGGGGGGGATGGGGAATAGGGGGAGTGGGCAGGTCAGTGGGGACTAAGGAGAGGAGCAATAGTCCTTTGAAGTTGACAAAAGAACGTTCGTTCTCTACGATGCGGTTGTCGTTCTGCACGTTGTTTCCCTGTCCTGAGCCGGGAAAGCGAGAGCAGGGAGGTTTACACCATGAGCAAAAAGCCCGCGTTACCCGACCAACCGGAAATCCATCTCGTTGTCTTTCAGGAAAAAGCTATCCGCCGCACTTGGCATAACGAGGAGTGGTGGTTTTCCGTAGCTGATGTGGTGGGTGTGTTGACTGACTCTGCAGATGTGAGGCAATACATCAAAAAGATGCGCAGCCGCGACCCGATGCTGGATTCCAACTGGGGTACAACTTGTACCCCCCTTCATTTATTGGCGCCAGACGGCAAGCTGCGTGCAATCAATTGCGCCAACACTGAGGGCTTGTTTCGAATCATTCAGTCCATACCTTCTCCTCAAGCAGAGCCATTCAAGCGTTGGCTGGCGCAGGTGGGTTATGAGCGGGTGAAAGAGATCGAGAATCCGGAACTGGCCAGTGCTCGTGCGCGCGAGCTTTATCAGGCCAAGGGTTATCCGCAGGCGTGGATAGAGAAGCGGCTGCGCTCGATCTCTATTCGCGGCGAGTTGACGGATGAGTGGAAGGCGCGCGGCGTGCAGGAGGGCAAAGAATATTCCATCCTTACGTCTGAAATCGCCCGCGCCACCTTTGGCGTAACGCCGGATGCGCACAGCCGCCTCAAGGGGCTGGACAAGGTGAAGACCGGCAACAATCTGCGCGACCACATGACTGATCTGGAGTTGATTTTTACGATGCTGGGTGAGGCGGGCACCACGGAGATCGCGCGGCGCAAGGATGCAAAAGGCTTTGTGGATAATCGCAAGGCAGCCAAAGAAGGCGGAGCCGTTGCGGGCAATGCGCGCAAAGCGTTGGAAGCCAAGAGCGGTAAGCCGGTGGTGAGCAAAGAAAATTATTTGCCGCCCGTCGGGAAGAAATTAGGGAGAAAATGAATGAAACCCCAGCCCGCAATTTTCGAAGAGCATGAAATCCGCCGCGTGTATGACGAGGGGACGGAAACCTGGTGGTTTTCGGTGGTGGATATTGTGCAGGTGCTGACGCAACAGCAGGATTACCAGACTGCTCGTAAATACTGGAACAAGCTGAAGGAGAGGCTGGGTAAAGAGGGCAGCGAGTCGGTGACAAATTGTCACCGACTGAAATTGTCTGCTGCCGACGGGAAAAACTACCTGACAGATGTGGCGACTGCCGAGACGTTGCTGCGTCTGGTGCAGTCCGTGCCCAGCCCAAAGGCCGAACCGATCAAGCTGTGGCTGGCGAAGGTGGGTTACGAGCGCATGCAGGAGTTGGCTGATCCTGCACTCTCGCTGGAGCGTGCCCGCGAGACTTGGCAAAAACACGGACGTAGCGAGAAGTGGATACAGCAGCGCATGACCGGGCAGGAGACGCGCAACAAATTAACCGATTATTGGGCGAACCACGATATCAAGAAGGGCGATGAATACGCGATCCTGACCAACATCATTCACCAAGAGTGGGCTGAGGTGGACGTAAAAGCGCACAAAACGATGAAGGGTTTGAAGACACAAAACCTGCGTGACCACATGAGCGAAGCTGAGTTGATCTTAACCAGCCACTTAGCTGGCGTCGTTGGACAGCTTAGTGGAATGGCTATGCAAAGCTTACCGCACTGGCGGAATTGTCCACTCGCCAGATTGCCGAGAGCGTGGATGCCACCGGCATGAACGAAAATGAAGCTGCGGCAAAAACCGGCGGCGGTATCGCCAAGAAAGCGCGATTGGAACTCGAAGGTAAAACTGGCAAGAAAGTGATTTCGTCAGAAAATTATTTGCCTCCCGCCAGGAAAAAACTGGGGCGGAACGAATGATCAAGGGCAGGCTGCGGTTGCCTTACGCCTGGAGTCCTTCTTCTGCCATCGCGGTCTTCACCGCAGGGCGCGTGAAGATGACAGGGCCAAGATTAAAACAAATAGCGGAAATAAAAGGGTTGAGTTAAGAAAGATCACGATGCCAGGCGCGAATTGTTTTCAGAGATGCAAACGAACGAATCAATAGAACTAATCCCGGCCACCCATGAAACTCATCGACCCCAGAACAACCCTCGTCCTTAAAAACCCGGTCGCCTTCGCGCTCCGGGTTCTGAAAGCCTTTCAGGCCAACCAGGGTTTGCTGCTTGCCGGCGCCGTGGCCTATTACGCGCTGCTCTCCATCGTGCCGCTGCTGATCCTGATGGTGATGGCGCTGACGCATGTGATCGACCAGGAGGTGCTGCTGGCGACGCTGGACCGGGCGCTGGAGTATGTGGCGCCGGGCGGAGGCAAGGCGGTGGTGGTGGAGCTGAGGGCGTTCCTCGATCACCGCGAGGTGGTGGGCTGGGTGTTGCTCATCACGATGCTGTTTTTCAGCTCGCTCGGCTTCAGGGTGCTGGAGAATGCGATCTCGGTGATCTTTCTGCACCGCGTGCTGAAGCGCAAGCGGCACATCCTCGTTTCCCTGCTGTTGCTGCCCTTCGGCTACATCTTCTTCATCGGCGCGGTGCTGTTCGTGGGTACGTTCCTGATCGTTGACCTGGTGGCGATGGGCGGCGAGCATATCGTAATTCTTGGGCATAGCTGGTCGCTGGGCGGCTTCTCGCGCTGGCTGATCTACGTTGTTGGCGTGTTCGGGGAGTTCCTGCTCATTTCCGCGATCTACTACTTCATGCCGGTAGGCAGGCTGACGGCGCATCACGCGCTGATCGGCGGCGCCGCGGCGGGCCTGCTGTGGGAAATCATCCGCCATGCGCTGCGCTGGTATTTCGGCACGCTGTCGCAGGTGAGCCTGGTGTACGGTTCGCTCACCACGGCCATCATCGTGCTGCTCAGTTTCGAAGTGGCCGTCACGATACTGTTGCTGGGCGCGCAGGTGATCGCGGAATACGAACGCATCGAGTTCGGTGTGGCGCCGAAGGAGCCTGAGCCTGTGCAAATCGATGTCACCTGAATCAGCCGCGCTGCGCCTGCTGTTGCGATAATCTATAGATCAATCCATAAAAGTCCAGTTAAGAGGACTAAACGCCTTGTAAATTGTCAATATATCCAACATTACGGACTATATGAAATTATATTGATTATATTTCAAATAGTCCTTTATAATGGGTGCCATGATTGTTAAGGAGGCGATATGTCCACAATAACGGATTTTATGACGAATGATGAAATCATGCGTCTGCTCGGCGAGCGCATGCGCAGTCGGCGACTGGCCCGCAACATCCCGGTCGACCAGCTCGCCGACAAGACCGGGCTCAATCGCAAGACCATCATGGACCTGGAGGCAGGCCGGGACGTGCGCCTGTCTTCGCTGGTCAAGTTGCTGCGCGGGCTGAACACGCTCGCTTCCTTGGAGGCCGCTTTCCCCGATGTGCTGCCGGGCGGCGCAAGTATCTCGTCCCGTGGCCAGCCGCGCATCAAGGCCTCTTCCGGGAGAAGAAAACATGGCGACACGACGGCCGCGCTCTGACAGACCCGAAGTCACCGCCACCGCCAACGTCCATCTGTGGGGGCAGTTGGCCGGTCAGGTGCTGGAGTTCGCCAATGGCCGGGTCGGGTTCAGCTATGACCAACATTATCTGGCTACCGGGCGTACGTTATCGCCCAAACATCTGCCGCTGCAAGCGGGCATCTTCGAGTTTCCCGAGCTGCGCGATTCGCAGATGTTCCTCGGCTTGCCGGGTGTGCTGGCGGATTCGCTGCCGGACGCCTTCGGCAACAAGATCATCCAGAGTTACTTCGAGGCGAAGGGCGAGAAAGACCACGCGCTGAGTCCGGTGCAGCGCCTGCTCTATGTCGGCAGGCGCGCGATGGGCGCGCTCGAATATACCCCTGCGCTGCAACGCAAGACCAAAGAGGAGGAGCGCGCGCTGGAAGTGCAGACTCTGGTCGATGCTGCACGCAAGCTGATCGAGGGTGATGCCAACGATGCCGTGCAAGAGATCATGCGGGTCGGCGGTTCTGCGGGCGGCGCGCGCGCAAAGGCGCTGATCCTGTGGGATCGTGATCACAAGCGGGTGAGATCGGGATTTGCCAACCCTCAACCGGGTGAGGAATCGTGGATCATCAAGTTCGATGGCGTCGGTTCTGCCAATGCGCTGGATATGAAAGCCAAGCCGCACAACCGCATCGAGTACACCTATGCGTTGATTGCAAAACAGCTCGGCATCGAGATGTCCGAGGTTGCTTTCCTGGAAGACCACGGCCTGTTCCACTTCATGACCAAACGCTTCGACCGCAACGGTAGCGAGAAACTCCACATGCACAGTCTGGGCGGGATCACGCATGTCGACTTCAATACCCCGCAGGGATTCAGCTACGAGGGTTGGTTCAGGCTGTTGCTCGAAATGCAGCTCGGACATCAGGCGCTGGAGCAGGCCTACAAGCGCATGGTGTTCAACATCGTCGGGCGCAATCAGGACGACCACGTCAAGAATATCTCGTTCCTGCTCGATTCCATGACCGGCGAGTGGCGCCTGGCTCCAGCCTACGACCTGACGTTCGCCGCAGGCTCGGGATATACCGTGCGGCACCAGATGACGCTGGGCGAAAAGACCGGTGATTTCACGCGCGCACTGCTGCTCGAGACCGGCGAGAAATTCAGCATCAAACATCCGGGCGCGGTGATCGACGAGGCGGTGCAGGCGTTTGCGGGGTGGGGGGCATTGGCGGCACAGTACGGCGTCCCGCGCGAGCAGGTCATCGACGTCGAGAAAAGATTGCGCCTTGAACTCAAGGATTGAACCGGCGCTTTATATTTATGGAAGCGGTGAACAAGTCCTCCGCTTTCCCAAAGCACAGACGGCGTGATCATTTTCCTTTGACGATGCTGGCGCGATTGACGAAGGTGATGCTCGGTTAGTGCTATATTACAAAACAAATGACAAGTGAATTTGACCAAATCATCCCTCGTGATGGAACGTCTAGTCTCAAATACGATGTGCGGTTAAGCACATTTGGCAGATATGATGTGCTGCCTTTATGGGTCGCCGACATGG
>JBGSKJ010000088.1:0-12587 GCA_041741275.1 Gallionella sp. | reverse complement strand
CAAGGGGGAGGGGATGCACCTGGTATTTATGACGCAATAAGATTTACCGCCCGCGCCCGCAACTGCCCGCACGCGCCCTCGATCTCCTGTCCTGCCGAGTCGCGTATCTTGGCGAGGATGCCATGCCGCTTCAGGGTGTGCACCATGGATGCGATCCGCTCGGCTGAGGGACGGCGATAGTCCAGCCCGTCGACATCGTTGAAGGGGATGAAGTTCATCACGGCGTATTTCCCGGAGAGGAGCCGGGCTATCCGCTCCACCTCGGCGTCGCTGTCGTTGACGCCCGCCAGCAACGTCCATTGATATTGCACCGGATACGAGGTGGCGCGCGCATACGCTTCGGCGCGTTCCACCAGTTCCTCGACAGCGATCTGCGGTGCACGGGGCAGCAGTCTGGCGCGCAGCGCCGCATCGGTGGTGTGCAGTGACAGGGCGAGCGCCGGCTTGACCGTCTCCTGAGCCAGACGCTCGAAGACGCGCAGGTCGCCGACAGTGGAGAAGACCAGATTCTTGTGGCCGATGTTGCCCTGAGTACCAAGCAACTGGATCGCTTCGAGCACGTTGTCGAGATTGTGCGCCGGTTCACCCATGCCCATGAATACCACCTTGCTCACTGCGCGGCGACGGCGCGCGAGCACCACCTGGGCGACGATCTCGGCGCTGCCGAGCTGGCGTTGCAGGCCGGCGCGGCCACTCATGCAGAATACACAGCCCACCGCACAACCCACCTGCGTCGACACGCACAGACCACCACGCGGCAGCAGCACGCTCTCCACCATCTGGCCATCGGCCAGTCCCACCAGCAGTCGCGCGACGCCTTCGCCGGCGGGATGTTCGCTGCGCAACCGCGCCAGCCCATGCAACTCGGCCTCGATGGCGGGCAACTCATTGCGCAGCGCAAGCGGAAAGAAACCCTCTGCGGGGCTGCTCTTCCTGTCGTACGAACACACCTGACTCCAGCCGCGCAGCATCCTATCCTCGTGGCATAGCTTGGCACCGAGATCGCGCAGACGTTGGCGGAAGTGGGAGATACGCATGGGAGAGTGAGAAGCGGGAATCAAAGAGGGTTTAAAAAGAATTGCGGGGGAGTTTAATGATGCCGGGCTTGCTTCATAAAAAGCATTCGATGCTGACCCTGTTGATTGCTGTTGATTGGTTGTATTAAACCAATCTCAAATCGCCAATTGTTCCGGCACAATCCCCAGTGCCTTGGCAATTTTTTCGCGGGTGGATTTTCTGATGGGCTCTTTCGCTTCTTGCTGCGCGTAGGCGCTTTGCGAAATACCGAGGCGGCGCGCAACTTCTGTTTGGGTGAGGCCGAGGTGTTCGCGCCATGCGCGGATGGGTGTCATGTCCTTGTTGATGACTTTGTTGACCACCGCATTGGGAATAGTCGGAGCCTGTTGCTTGGACAGGCTGATGTATTCCGAATATGGAATCACGGCGAAGGCCGGTTTGCCTTTTGCGTCTTTCAGGATCTGGATGTTAGTAGGTGCGTTCATTTCGTTTCTCCACTTGCATGATGGTGACGATAATAGGGGTACCACTCTGGTCAATTTCAAATATCACCCGATGGTCGCTTATGCGTAGCCGGTAACCGTCGCGGCCTTGCAGGCGTTTGATGTCACCCGGGCAATCTGGCCAGTTTGCGAGATGCTGCACTTCGGCAAAGATGCTTTGCCGCTTGCGTTTGTCTGCAATCTTGCGAAGTTGCCGCACCGCTTTGGCTGACCATTCGATGGTGTTCATGCCGTGAGTATAAGTTATTTATAAGTTTTATCAAGTGGCTGAATTCTTCACATCGCACTACGCCGGCTGGCAGCCCATCCGATCAACGACAACAGCGCCAGCCCCGCGCCGATGAGCAGTATGCCCGTCACCTCACTGAGCCTGAAATCCTCCCCAAGCGTCAGGCGCGCGGAAACGATCGCAACCACCGGCGTGCCGAGCACGGAAAGGCTGGCCTCCCATGCGGGCACCCTGTCGAGCAGGGTGATCCACAGCCACCAGCAGAACGCGGTGCTGATCACCGACATGAAGGCCAGGATGCCGATGTAGGTCGCGGACCAGTCGGTGGGATGTTCGGGTACTACGGCCGCAAGCAATACCAGCGGCACGGCGCCGAGCAGCATCTGCCAGGTGGTCAGGGAGAGCAGGTCGACTTGCTGTTTGGCGCGCAGGCGCTTGATTAGTACAGTGCCGATGGCCCAGCACAATGCCGCCGTGACGCCGAGGAATTTGCTGAACAGACTGGTGTGCATGTTCCACGGTTCGATGATCAGCAGCAGGCCGATGAGTGTGCACGCAGCGGCCAGCCACTGCGTGCCGCGGATGCGTTCGCCGAGGATCGGCCAGGCGAGCAGCAGCGTCCAGATGGGCATGGTGAAGATCAGCACCGCCGTCTTGCCGGGGCCGCCTTCCACCAATGCCCAGGTCGATAACGCCATGAAGCTCGTGATTTGAAACAAACCGATTGCGAGTGTGTCGCCGGGCGCGATCAGCTTGAGCGGCCTGCCCATGAGCTTGAGCGCGACAAACAAAGCCAGCGCACCGCCGACACAGCGCTCTGCGGCGAAAGCGAAGGGCGGCGCATAGTCCAGCCCCTGCTTGGCTAGCACCCAGGTGTATCCCCAGGTGACGGAGAGGATGAACAAGCCCAGGGGCAATAACCAGCGTTCACGGGAACGGTTAGAAGACATTGGTGTTATGTGGGGCGGGGAAGAGATTTAAGAGTCCGGTTCGAAATATGTCGGCTTTCCGGTCAGGCTATTTTCTTTGCCACCAGATCGATCAGCGCCGACATGCCGCTATGGCCTGCCCCTTCGCGGATGATGTCGTCATGTTCGCGCAGATGCAGGATCTCACTATCGGCGAAGGCGTCGCGCAATAGTGATTCGGTATAGAGATTTTCCGCCTGCGAAGGGCCGCCGGTCTTGTAGTCGAGCTGGCGCGGCGTGTAGCCCTGCAGCAGCAACAGGCCGCCGGGTTTCAGGCAACGCTTGATATGGGCGAACATTTCCGCGCGCAACTCCGGCGGTGAGAACTGGATGAAGATCGCGACGACCACATCGAAACGATTCACGCCCCAGTCCCATTGCGCCAGGTCGGCCTGCTCGAATTCGATCGCAACACCGCGCTGCTGTGCAAGTTTTTTTGCCTTGTTCAGCGCTACCGCCGATGATTCAACGGACAACACGCGCAAGTCCTGTTGCGCAAGCCATACTCCGTTGCGCCCTTCCCCGTCGGCCACGGCAAGACAGTACGCGCCCGGTTTCAGCAAAGCCTGTTGCGATCGCAGAAAGGCATTCGGTTCAATGCCGAACAAATACTCATCGCCCGCGTAGCGTTCGTCCCAAACACTATAACCAGCCACTTGCCCGCTTGCGGGCTTAGTGGATTGGCTATAACCAATGACTTGCCCAGCGTCTTTCGGGTGCCCGGCCAATAGCTTCTCGGATGCTGGGTTAGTCAGATGGCTAGTAGTCTTATCAGTAGTTTCATCAGACATGAACAGCCCTGAACTTTCTGACCCTGGCGCCGAACCACTCGATCACATCGTCCACATAGGTGTACAGCACCGGGATCACCAGCAGGCTCAGGAAGGTCGAGGTGATCAGCCCCCCGATCACGACGATCGCCATCGGCGCGCGGAAACTGCCGTCGCCCGTGCCGAGATCGAGTGCCACCGGCAGCATGCCGGCGCCCATCGCCATGGTCGTCATCACGATAGGCCGCACGCGCTTCCTGCACGCATCGAGCAGCGCCTCGGCGCGGTTCATGCCGCGCTCGCGGCGCGAGACGATCGCGTATTCCACCAGCAGGATGGAGTTTTTGGTCGCGATGCCCATCAGCATGATGAGGCCGATCATCGACGGCATCGAGATCGCGGTATGGGTCAGGAACAGCGCGAGGAACGCGCCGGGGATGGACAGCACCAGCGCGCCGAGGATCGTGGCCGGCTGCATGAAGTCCTTGAACAGCAGCACCAGCACGATGTAGATGCACAGTACTCCGGTGAACATCGCCAGGCCGAAACTGGCGAACAGTTCCTTCATCGCCTCGGCATCGCCGATCGGCGCCATCGCCACACCGGGCGGCATGTTCCTGATCGACGGCAGGGCGGTCACGGCGGCCTGCACCTTGCCCAGCGGCTGGCCGGCCAGCTCGACATCAAAGGTGACATTGCGTTGCCGGTCATAGCGGTCGATCTGCGCCGGGCCGCTTTCCAGGCTCAAAGTAGCCACACTGCCCAGCATCACCGGCCCGCGCGAACCCGGCACCACCAGACGCGACAGCAGCGCCAGATCCTGGCGCGCCTCATCGCGCAGCTTCACGACGATAGGCAACTGCCGTTCCGGCAGATTGAGTTTTGCCAGCTCCTTGTCGTAATCCCCGGCGGTCGCCACGCGCAAAGTTTCGGCGATCGCGCCGGAAGTCACACCCAGGTCGGCTGCGCGTGCGAAATCCGGGCGCACCACCAGCTCCGGGCGCAACACGCTGGAATTGGACACCACATTGCCGATGCCCGGGATGGTGCGCAGCTCCTGCCCCACCTTCAGCGCCTGCTCATTCAACAGTTTGCTGTTCTCGCCGGTCAGCACCAGCTGGTATTTGTCCGAGGACGACCCCATCCCGACCTTGAATCGCACGCCGGGCAACACCATCATCGCTTCGCGCAACTGGTCCTCGATCTCCTGCTTGTGCAGCTTCCGTTCTTCTCGCGGCGTGAGCTGTATGGAAAGGGAAGCCTTGCGCGCTTCCGCCACACCGGTCGGTTCGAATGCATTGCCGCCCGATGTCCCGCCGCCGATCGCTGTGTAGACCAGTACCACATTCGGGTTCTGCATGATGATGCCGCGTGCCTGCTCGGCCAGCAAATAGGTCTGCTCGAACTTGCTCCCCGGCGGCAGGGTGATCGTCACCTGGGTCTGCGACTGGTTGTCCTTGGGCTGGAAAGCCGTCGGCAATGTCCCGGCCAAACCGAAGGAGCCGATGAAAAATACTGCCGCCACGATCAGGGTAGTCTTGCGATGTGCCAGACACCACTGCGCCCATTTGAGATAGAGCTCGATCCAGCGTGGCGTCGGATGCGGGACGCGCGGACGCAGGAAGTAGGCAGACATCATCGGCGTCAACATCCGCGCCACCACCAGCGAGAACAGCACCGCCACCGCCGCAGTCCAGCCGAATTGCACGAAAAACCGGCCCGCTATGCCGCTCATGAAGGCGGTCGGCAGGAACACCGCAACCAGCGTGAATGTCGTCGCGATCACCGCCATGCCGATCTCGTCGGCGGCCTCCATAGCCGCCTGGTAAGGCGTCTTGCCCATCTCCAGATGGCGCATGATGTTCTCGATCTCGACGATCGCATCATCCACCAGCACCCCGACCACCAGCGACATCGCCAGCAGCGTCACGACATTGATCGAGAAGCCGAGCAGGTACATCACCGCGAACGTGGGGATGACGGCCAGCGGCAGTGCGGTCGCCGCAACGATGGTGGCGCGCGAATTGCGCAGGAAGAAGATCACCACGATCACAGCCAGCACGGCGCCCTCGAAGATCATCTCCATCGAACCCAGGTAAGTCTCATACACCATGTCCACCATGTTGAACACACGTTCCACGGTGATGTTCGGGTGCGTTTCCCTGATGCTCTCGAGCGCCTTGCTCACGCCATTGGCCACCTCGACATCGCCTGCCCCAAGCGAGCGGATGATCTCGAAGCCGACCACCTGTTTGCCATTGTGCAGTGCCGCCGAGCGGCGCTCGGCGATGGTGTCGCTGACATATGCCACCTGGTCGAGCCGCACGTGACGGCCATCGCGCAGGCTGATCTCCAGTTGCGCCAGTTGTTCGGCGGTTTGCACCGTTGCCACGGTGCGCACGGCTTGCTCCATGCCGCCGAGATCGGTGCGTCCGCCCGGCGCTTCCTGCTGGATCTGCCGCAGTTGGGCGGAGATCTCGGCGGCGCCGAGATTCAGCGCCAGCAGCTTGACCGGATCGAGCTCCACGCGGATCTGCCGTGTCACGCCGCCGACGCGGTTGACCGCACCTACACCATTCACGCCGAGCAGCAGCCGGGTCATGTAGTTGTCCACGAACCAGGACAGCTCTTCCTCGCTCATGTCCGGCGCGGCGATGGTGTAAGTCAGGATAGGCTTGCCGCTCAGTTCCGTCTTGTTGACGACGGGATCGAGCATTTCTTTCGGCAACTCGCCGCGGATGCGCGAGACGGCGGAGCGCACATCCTCCAGCGCCAGACGGGAATCGCGCTCCAGCCGGAATTCGGCGGAGATGATGGCGGTGCCGTCCTTGACCTGCGTGTACAGGTGCTTCAATCCCTGCGCGCTGGCGAGCGCGTTCTCGATCTTGCGCGCCACCTCGGCTTCCATCTGGTCCGGCGAAGCGCCCGGCAACGTGGCCGTCACCGTGATCATCGGCAGGTCGATATCGGGGAACATCTGGATCTTCATCGCCTTGAAAGCCATCACGCCGAAGAACGTGAGCATCACGAAGGCCAGCACCGCCGGGATGGGGTTGCGGATCGACCAGGACGAGACATTCATCATGCTTTTACGACCATCACGACATCGCCCTCGGTCAGGAACGATCCGCCGCTTTCAACGACAGCTTCATCCGCTTTCAGTCCCTGCCTGATCTGGATGCGGTCACCGTTGCGCTGCCCGACCGTCACCGCGCGCTCATGCACACGGTTGTCCGGCCCCACGATCAGCACGTAAGTGATGTTGCCGCGCTGCATCACGGCGGACTGCGGCAATGACAGCAAGCCCCTCTTGCCGCCGCTGACATCGAAGGAGCCGCGCGCAAAGGCTCCCGCAACGATCCCGCTGCCGTCCGGCCCGGAACTGATCGGCAAAGAAACCAGCGCATAGCCATAGCGCGTCTGCGCGTTCACCGATGGGGAGATCGCGCGCACCGTGCCCCTGATGATGCGGCCTTCACCGATCGCGATCTCCGCGTTCATGCCCTTGCGGATCAGCATCAGTTCTTCCGCGGTGAGATCGGCGCGCCATTCCAGGCGCCCCTTGCGGATCAACCGGAACAGTTCATCACCGGACTTTGGTATCGAGCCCACGTTGGCGTTCGCCGCCGAGATGACGCCGGAATCGGGCGCGACGATCTGCCCCTGGGCAGCATAGGGAGAGCCCGGCTCGTCGCTGCCGCGCGCCAGATTACCCAGCGTGACCAGCACCTCGCCCTGCCGCACCTGGTCGCCGATGCTGACCTTCACCTCCGCGATGCGCAGCCCCTGGACTTGCGCGCTGATGATCGCCTCCTGCCACGGAATGACGCTGCCATTTGCCGCCAGCGTGCGCGCCCACTTTTCCTCGCGCAGTGTCACGGTGCGCACCGTCAGAGCGGGCCGGCTGACAGCCGGAGCAGCTGGAGCGGCGGCATTGCTGACGCCCAGCCAGACTGTTGCGCCCGCCAGAACCAATCCTGACAAGGCGATATTGAAGAACAGGCGCCGGTGTTTGATGTTGATACACATTGTTTCTGTTGCCTCCAAAAATCTCGAGATCCGTCATTCGAGCATATCCTGCAAAATCGCACTAAAGATCACAGCACCACTCGAATCCCGCGCCTGTCCATGTTGCCCGGGGTTTCATGTTAACCTTTTCGCACAACGAACTACTGGAACAACCGGTGGCCATGAAAAGATCGCTGTTCGTCATTCTCGCCCTTGCTCTGCTCAACTCCGCTTGCAGCACTGTCGGGCTGGTCTACCGCAACGCCGACTGGTATCTGCTGCACAAAATCAACGGTTACACTACCTTCAATGCCGGGCAAAGGGAGACGATCCGCCGGGAAGTCTCCGATTATATGCAATGGCATCGCAAAAATGCGCTGCCAGAATACATCATCTTCCTGCAAAACCTGAATGGGGTGGCTCAATATGGCGGCCGATCGGGTGCAGAAGACATCGCCCGGTTGAGATCCCATCTGCTGGGTTTGTACAGAACCACCCTGGTACCGGCGATCAGGCCCACCGCCTTGTTGTTAAGCAACCTGGACAGTCGGCAGATATCGGAACTGGGCAGAAACCTCGCCAGGGAAAACCGGGAAAGAAAACGGGAAATTCTCGATGGAAGCCATGATGAGATCCTGGACAAGCGCGCGGACAAAACCATAGATTTTCTGGAATGGCTGGCAGGGAGTCTGGACAATGAGCAAGAAAAAAAGATTCGGGAGTTGAGCCGGCAACTGCCTTTTGTCAGCCACATCTTCATCCAGAACAGGGAAGCCAACCAGGGCAGGCTGATCGCGCTATTGAACGACAGGGCCGGAGAAGAAAAGATCGCCGCATTCCTGTCGTCGTGGATACTCACCCCGGAGGCTTCCCGAACACCGCAACAGCAGCGTGACATGCGATCATTCGAGACCGCCACGGATGAAATGATCGTGAAGATCCATGGGCTGCTGACGACCCGGCAAAAAGATCATCTGCGCAAACGGATCATCTCTTACATCGACGAGATGCAAAGTCTCGCGACAGACGCGCATGACGCAAGCGGAACATCACGGTAGGATTCGAGTCTGTGATTTTTTCCCGGAGGATGACGTATGCCACGACCGATGCTGATGGTTTTCGCCGCGATCTGCTTCCTGAGCACTTCCGCCCTTGCCCAAGATGTCCAGTCACAGGAAGTCCCGGCGCAGGTCACACCGACCGGCGTTCCACCCAGACTGCCGCTGTGGGAGGCCGGGCTGTTCGGGCTGGGGATCACACAGCCCGCCTATCCCGGTGCCGGCGTCCGTACGAGCCGGTTGCTGGGTTTGCCGTATCTCATCTACCGCGGCGAGTACCTGCGCGCCGACCGGGGCAGC
This sequence comes from Gallionella sp., assembly GCA_041741275.1. Taxonomy (GTDB): domain Bacteria; phylum Pseudomonadota; class Gammaproteobacteria; order Burkholderiales; family Gallionellaceae; genus Gallionella. Next base: position 3,734 of record JBGSKJ010000088.1, on the reverse strand, counting down.
GTGGGATTGCGCGCTCTGAAGACTCCGCGGGCGGAAGTGGACGTGGGATTTGCCGCATCGCTGGGGTCGAGTTCCTCAGACATCGAGGCGCGGCGCGGCATGGCGGATCTGGGCACGATGATCGAGTTCGGCCCGCGGCTGAAAGTGAACCTCGGCGATGTTTCAACCGGCCGAAGCGATACACGCTTGCAGTTTCCGCTGCGCGAAGTGATCGATATCAGCCATGATTTTCGCTCGCGCGGCGTCGCATTCGAGCCGGAATGGGTGACCGAAAAACGCCTGCCCAAGCGCTGGTTCATCTCCACCAGCCTGGGCGCGATCTTCGGTGATGAAAAACTGGCCGACACCTTCTACGGGGTGTCACCCGGCGAGGCCACCACCGCCCGCCCGGCCTACACGGCAAGGGCCGGGCTGATCGCTCTGCGCGCGGGCCTGTTCGCGGCGCATATAGTCACACCCGGGGTGCGGCTGATCGGCTTCATGCGGGGCGAGTCATTGGCCGGCGCAGCCAACCGCGACAGCCCGCTGGTCCGGCGCAATACCGGCTGGGCTGCAGGTGTCGGGCTGTCATGGGAACTGGCGCACTCGGAGCGGCGCGCCGAGGAATAAGCTGCGCACGCCTGCGCCCGCAACGGGCGCAGCGGCAAACAATACCCGCTTCTTCGAAATTCCCGCATATGCCGCTGGAATTTTATACTCGACTAATTTACTATACTTACATAGATGACTAATTCCAACGCAAGCCCCCCGGAGTCTCCCTTGCCGCATCAACGCCAAAACAATGTTGCCCTGATCAGGGCACTGCGCAGCTTATTGCCGCCGGAATCCGTGCTGACCGATGCGGAGGACCTGCGCCCGTTCGAGTGCGACGGGCTGTCGGTGTACCGGCAACTGCCCATGGTCGTGGTGCTGCCTGAAACCATCGCGCAGGTGCAAAGCATCATGCGCCTGTGCCATGCGCAGCAAGTCCCGGTGGTGGCGCGCGGCGCGGGCACCGGCCTGTCCGGCGGCGCATTGCCGCTGGAAGATGGCGTGCTGCTGAGCCTGGCAAAATTCAAGCGCATCATCAGCATCGATCCGCACAACGCGATGGCGACCGTGCAGCCGGGCGTGCGCAACCTGGCCATCTCCGAAGCCGCAGCCGTGCATGGCATGTATTACGCGCCCGATCCCTCGTCGCAGATCGCCTGCACCATAGGCGGCAATGTCGCGGAAAATTCCGGCGGCGTGCATTGCCTGAAATACGGCCTGACGGTGCACAACATCCTGATGCTGAAAGTGATCACGATGGAAGGCGAACTGCTCACCATAGGCGCTGAGACGCTGGACTCGCCCGGCTATGACCTGCTGGCGCTGATGTGCGGTTCCGAGGGCATGCTCGGCATCATCGTCGAAGTCACCGTGAAGTTGCTGGCCAAACCGGAACGCGCGCAGGTCGTGCTTGCGGCCTATGACGATGTGGTCAAGGCGGGCGAGGCGGTCGGCGCGATCATCGCCGCCGGCATCATCCCCGCCGGACTGGAGATGATGGACAAGCTCGCGATACAGGCGGCGGAGGATTTCGTGCACGCCGGTTATCCGCGCGATGCCGAGGCGATCCTGCTGTGCGAGCTGGACGGCACCAATGCCGAGGTGTCCGAGTACATCATGGCGATACGCGGGATACTGACCGCCAGCGGCGCGACCGAGGTGCGCACCGCGGTGGACGAGGCCGAGCGGCAACTGTTCTGGAAGGGGCGCAAATCGGCCTTCCCCGCCGTGGGGCGCATCTCGCCGGATTATTACTGCATGGACGGCACCATACCGCGCCGCCAGTTGCCGCATGTGCTGCGCCGCATCGGCGAGATGTCGGAAGAATACGGATTGCCTGTCGCGAATGTGTTCCACGCCGGCGATGGCAACCTGCACCCGCTGATCCTGTTCGATGCCAACAAGCCAGGCGAGCTGCAGCGCACCGAGGAATTCGGCCGGCGCATCCTGCTGCTGTGTGTGGAAGTCGGCGGCACCATCACCGGCGAGCACGGCGTCGGCATCGAAAAGATAGACCAGATGTGCGTGCAGTTCCGCAGCACGGAGTTGGCGCAGTTCCATGCCGTCAAGGCCGCGTTCGACCCCGCCGGCCTGCTCAATCCCGGCAAGGCTGTCCCGACTCTGCAGCGCTGCGCCGAATTCGGCGCGATGCATGTGCATCACGGACAACTGCCCCACCCCGAACTGGAACGCTTCTAGTGGTCCTCATGCGTGATTCAGACATCAGTAGCGAGCTACAGCAACAGGTGCAACAGGCCATCGCAAATCACACGCCGCTCAATATCAGCGGCGGCGGCAGCAAAGCTTTTCTGGGGAACACAAGCCAAGGAAAATCTATCGATGTTACCGGACATCGCGGCATCGTCGAATACGATCCGCGCGAACTGGTGCTGACGGCGCGCAGCGGCACCCAGCTGCCGGAGATCGAAGCCGCACTGGCCGAAGCCAACCAGATGTTCGCATTCGAGCCGCCGCATTTCGGCGAAGGCGCCACGCTGGGCGGCACGATCGCCTGCGCATTGTCCGGACCGCGCCGCCCTTACAGCGGTTCGGCGCGCGATTTCGTGCTGGGCTGCAAGTTGCTGAACGGGCGCGGCGAGATACTGGGCTTCGGCGGAAAAGTGATGAAGAACGTCGCGGGCTACGATGTCTCGCGGCTGATGGCCGGCGCCTTCGGCACGCTGGGAATATTGCTGGAGATCAGCCTGAAAGTGCTGCCGCGCCCGGCGGCCAGCATCACCGTGGCGAGGGAATGCAGCCCGGCCGAAGCGATCGCCGGCATGAGCGATTTGCTGGGCAAGCCGCATCCGGTGGATGGCGCGTGTTATCACGGTGACCGCTGCCACGTGCGCATCTCCGGCAGCGCGCAAGCCGTCAGGGAAGCGCGCAACAAGATACCCGGCGACGTGATGCCGGATGCTGATGCGTTCTGGCATTCCTTGCGCGAACATCAACTGCCATTCTTCCACCATCGCAGCACCTTGTATCGCATCATGGTCAAACCCGCCACGCCGCCGTTGTCCATCGAGGGCGCATGGCTGCTGGACTGGGGCGGTGCGCAGCGCTGGCTGTACAGCGACGAAGATAGCGCCACGATACGCCATCACGTCGAACTGGCCGGCGGGCATGTCACGATGTTTCGCGGCGGCGCCCGCGACGATGGCATATTCCAGCCGCTACCCGGGCCGCTGCTGGCGATACACCAGCGCCTCAAGGCCGGCTTCGACCCCAAACACATCTTCAATCGCGGCCGGCTCTACGCAAATCTATAAATGCAAACGTCCATCTCTCCACAGTTACTGAGCGATCCGGATATCGCGGAAGCCGATGCCATCCTGCGCAGCTGCGTGCATTGCGGATTCTGCAACGCGACCTGCCCCACCTATCAATTGCTCGGATCGGAACTGGATAGCCCGCGCGGACGGATCTACCTGATCAAGGAGATGCTGGAGACCGGACAGGCCAGTGACAAGACCCGCCTGCACCTGGATCGCTGCCTGACCTGCCGCTCCTGCGAGACCACCTGCCCGTCCGGCGTGCGCTACGGCCGCTTGATCGATATCGGGCGCGAGCTGGCCGAAGCAAAAGCGCCGCGTTCGTTCGCGCAAAGAATGTTGCGCAAGGCCATGCTTGCGGTGCTTCCCCATACCGCCCGCGTCTCGGTTGCGCTGGCTTTGGCGCGCGCGTTCCGGCCGCTGTTGCCG
>JBGSKJ010000087.1:0-6063 GCA_041741275.1 Gallionella sp. | reverse complement strand
GAGCGACGCCTGCGTCGCGACAAGCCACTCGAACCACCCATGACCCAGCCCGCCATCCAGGTCGAAGGCCTATGGAAGGAATACACCGTCGGCGCCGCACAAGACCGCCACACTACCTTCTACGACCTGCTGACCAACTCGATCAAGGCGCCATTCCGACGCCTGCGCGCGCTCGCCGGCGAGACTGCCCCGACCGAGCAATTTTGGGCCCTGCGCGACGTCAACTTCGAAGTGCAGCCGGGCGAGGTATTGGGCATCATCGGTCGCAACGGCGCCGGCAAGAGCACCCTGCTCAAGATTCTCAGCCGGATCACCGCGCCCACCAAAGGCAAAATCGAAGTGCGCGGGCGCTTGGCCAGCCTGCTCGAGGTCGGCACCGGCTTCCATCCCGAACTGAGCGGACGCGAAAACATCTATCTCAACGGCGCCATCCTGGGCATGAGCCGCCGCGAAGTTACGCGAAAGTTCGACGAGATCGTCGCATTTGCCGAAATAGAAAAGTTTATCGACACTCCCGTCAAGCGCTATTCCAGTGGCATGTACGTGCGACTGGCTTTTGCGGTGGCGGCGCATCTGGAACCGGATATCTTGGTCGTGGATGAGGTGCTGGCGGTGGGTGATACAGAATTCCAAAAAAGGTGCCTTGGAAAATTGAAAGAGGTTTCGGGCGGCGGACGAACGGTTTTATTTGTTAGTCACAATACGACTGCTATTCAAGCGCTATGTTCAAATTGTGTATTGCTTGATCATGGGCAGATTGATTCAGTTGGCGTGACTAAAGTTGTTATAGGTAGATACCTGGATCAAATGCAGGCGGGGCTGGGGATGATTCACGCTGACATGAAATTTCTGAAACTGCTATCTGTTAGTGGCGACTACCAACCGCTCGATAATAATGAATGTTCCATAAATGTTTTGATTGAGTTTCAGTCGACAAATTCTGTTCCGGATCTGCATATTGATTTTGGATTGGAAAACCAAAACGGTGTGCGATTGTTGCAAGTAATGCCTATGATGCGGGGAGAACCAGCGTCTGCCATACCGGCTGGAACAACTTTTTCTTACAAGGTGCGGTGGGATTCGACCGAGCTCGCACCAGGCGAATATTTTTGCACGGTCTATGCACATTCAAGATCGCGGGGGGTGGTCTTGCATAAGTCAAATATCAGCCTGTTCAGAGTCACACCGCGTGATACCAATAAGGAATGTATGGCGGCAGGGTTTACCGCAGTGCTGTTGCCAAAATACAAAAATTCCCTAATTAAGGAATCAGAATGAATGCAAATGTGTTGCGGCACATTGTGAAGAAGCTCAGAAATGTGGCCAAAGTATATCGGGAAAAACGCGGCATGCCAGACTCAGATTGGCGAAGGGTTTGCAGCGTCAATAACATCCCCTTTGACAGAATTAGACTAGAACCGGATGGCGCGCTCGCGCTGCATCTTGAACACTCCCGTATCAGGCTGCCAAAAACACCCGCCGCGTTTCGCGTGCTGCTTGGCTACTCCTTGTTGTTTGAGCTTGATGCCTACACGGCTTGCCAAGCTGTGTGGGATGAACAAAGAAATATGCTGGCTATTCATTGGGGGGCTGCCACATATTTCGTGGGGAGTTACGAAAGCCTCTTTGTCTTAAGGGAGATATATTTTTCCGGAGATTATGACTTTACCTCCAGTGTCCCGGCTGTTGTTGTGGACGTGGGGGCTAATGTCGGTTTTACTGCAATATTTCTTGCCGATCTGGACCCGGATTTGGTGGTGGTGGCATGCGAACCGGTTCCGGCAATTTTCGAAGAAGCACTTCAAAATCTGGCCGCAAATCCTCATGTATCGCAAAGGGTATGGTTCCACAACTTCGGGTTGTTTTCAGAGGATGGCAAAAAGATCATTACATCGGAGGTCGGAAACAGGGTGCGCTCAAGTATCGTCATAGATCGATCTCAAGATGCGCATGGCCTAACGGAATCAATTTCAATTGAAGTGCGCTGCGCATCGAATTTTATCAAGGCTGTTAGTGAACAATTTCCAGCCCGACGATTGGTGGTCAAGATGGATTGTGAAGGTAGCGAATATCACATCCTGCGTAATCTTGAAGCAGGGGGCGCGTTGGGTTTGATTAGTGGATTCCTAATGGAGTGGCACCAACTGGATAATGAAGAGGACAACGCTACATTCATTAGGACATTTCTCAAGCGAACGGGATTTGATGTGTGCATGCTTGGGAGGCTTCAATCAAAGAATGATGTGGGAATGGCATACGCATTCAGGGTAACAGCCAACCCTAGATAATAAGGTGGATAACAGTATGCAGATAAGTATAATTATCCCCGCCTACAACGAGGAGGCCAACCTTGAGACCTGCGTAGCTTCGGTGATGGCTGGGCTTGATTCCAGTTACGAGATTTTAATTGTTGACGATGGTTCTTCCGACAATACGGTTTTAGTAGCGCAGCGCTTGGAAAGGCATTTTCCGAGTGTTCGTCTACTTCGACACCAGGGCAATGTTAATCGCGGGGTTGCGGCAACACGAAATCTGGGGCTTCATCATGCCACAGGTGAATTGCTTGCTTTTATTGATGCAGATGATATTTGTCGGCCCAGTAGGTTTATACAATCGTTCGGCATTTTGCAGCAGCGCCAGGATATCGATGGTGTGCTGGTGTCGGTAGAGGTGATCTTTGATGAAGGCGCAGACGATCGGGCTCGGGCATATCTTCCAAATGTTCTCGATCACGATCCTAGAATACTGCCGGGTGACTTTGCGGCTGCCACCCTTCAAGGAAGATCGAAATTCCACATATCAAATATGATTTTTCGGAAAACGCTTTTAATTAAAAGTGGTGTTTTCAATGCGCAAAGAAAATTAGGCGAAGAAGACACGGATCTTTGGCTTCGTATGGCGTTGTGTGGCCGGTTTGATGTCGCGGATATAAGTGAACCTCAAATCATCTACCGTAGGCATGTGGGAAATAATTGGCATCCAAATCGGAACGATGTATTTCGTGATCTGATGGTTGTGGGTGAGGTGCTGAAATGGGCAAAAACATCACCGTATGTAACAACAGTCAATTTGAGAAAGTTGGAGAGCGCATTTGCTGAGAAATTATTTTACTGTTTTACGTTAGCATGCACCAACAACATGTTAATCCAGGGTGCCAGGACTGCTATTCTAGGCGCCATCATTTTCCCCAAGTTACTTATCCAAAGGAGGTACTGGGGTAACGTATTACGCCTTACGAAATTGGCTGGTAAGATACAGCTGCAGTGACAAATGTCGATATGCCAATATCCTTTTTAGAGAGTATTGAATGGATTCCATAGTTATAACCACTATTCAGCCAGCCACTGCCTCGGTAATGGCGATGGTAGAGAAAGCCAGGCAAAACGGACTGTGGCTTATAGCAGTCGGTGACCGCAAGACGCAGGATGCCACCTGGCCCGAGGGGGTGGATTTTTTATCCATTGCCAACCAGCTCGAAATGGAACTAAAGTTACCGGCTTTGCTTCCCGAGAACCACTACGCCCGCAAGAATCTCGGCTACCTGCTCGCCATGTTGCGTGGTTCGGAGGTCATTTTCGATACCGATGACGACAACGCCCCATTGCCGGGTTGGGCTCCGCGCCCGCTGGCGACTCCGGCGCGATCCTGCCCGCAGACCGGCTGGGTCAACGTCTACCGGTACTTCACCGACGCGCATGTCTGGCCGCGCGGACTGCCGCTGGAGCACGCGCGCCGCCAATCCCCACCCGCGCCGGAACTCGGCCCGATCCGGGAAGTGGTGGCTCCGATCCAGCAGGGATTGGCCGATGGTTCGCCCGACGTCGACGCGGTGTGGCGGCTGTTGATGGACCAGGACATCCGTTTCGACCAGGGCGACAGCGTGCAGTTGCCGCCCGGGAGCTGGTGCCCATTCAACAGCCAGAGTACCTGGTGGTTTCCGCCGGCCTATCCGCTGATGTACCTGCCCAGCTTCGTTAGTTTCCGCATGACCGATATCTGGCGCAGCTTCGTCGCCCAGCGTTGCCTGTGGGCCTTGGGTCATGGGCTGGTATTCCATGGGCCGGAAATGTTCCAGGACCGCAATCCGCACAACTTGCTACGCGACTTCGAGCAGGAGATTCCTGGCTATCTGGGCAACGACCGGATTCGCGCGGTGCTGGAAGACCTGGAGTTGTCGGCCGGAATCGGCGAGGTCGGCAGCAACTGTCATCGCTGCTACCGGGCGCTGGTCGATGCTGGACTCGTCCCGTTGGAAGAAATGCCCTTGGTTGACCATTGGCTAAATGATGTAAGGCGCGTATCCGAATGCCGCGTACACAAAGTGGGGGATGCCTGATCATGATTCAATCGGACAAAAGTTACTGGCACCGGTATCTGCCGTTCTACGAGCAAGAGTTTGCAGGTTTGCAATGCCGCTCCGTGCTGGAATTTGGCGTTTGGCGCGGCGCATCGGTGCGTTGGCTACTCGAACGTTTCCCCGACGCAACAATTCATGGTGTTGACATCATCGAACAGCATCCAAGTTGGCCGCTGCACAAGCGAGTCCGGTACTACCAGGCTGACCAAGGCAAGATCGAGCAGGTCAACCAAGTGTTCGAGTCGACCGGTGAGGTGTTTGACCTGATTATAGAGGACGGCAGTCACATTCCAGATCATCAGCGTAATTGTCTGGTTGCGGCTTTGCCACATATACGCTCGGGCGGGTTTTATGTGCTGGAAGACATCCACACATCGCACCCGAAACATCCCTATTTCAAAAGGCAAAACCCTGGTTTAGGCCAATGCTGGGGCCGTTGCAATTATTGCTTGCCATCGAGCATATTCAAAGCCTTGATGGAGCGCTGGCAATGACAGAGCTTTCGAAGCTATCGATTAACTCGCTGTTCAGTGCAGACCAAGTAAAAATGTTGTTTGAGCAAATAGCATCCGTGAAAGTATATCGACGCAGCCATTTACCTCAGCGTTGCTTCGCCTGCGGTGAGTCGCGGTTCGATTATTCCAGGCTCCGCTGCGAATGTAGTGCGGCCATCTATGCCGAAGCTGACTCGATGTCCGCCGTCATAAGGATTCGCTAGTGAGCCGTGTATTGCTTGTTACCACCTCTATGGGAACACGGTGGGAGGCCTATTCCCAAACATTATTGAAGTTGCGCGTGCCCGAGTGGCAACGTGTGGTCGTGGATGGAAGGAAGAATTGGTCGCCCACTGGTTTCATTGAACATGTAATTGGCTACGATGTTGATTATATCGTGCATGTGGACGAGGACTGCTTCGTCGAGTCGCGCGAAGCGTTGCTCAAGTTGATTCAGACGTTCGATGCTGATCTCAACCTGGTTGCAGCAGGAATACCCGACGGTGGCATCTATTATCGTGAAAATAATCCGGCCGCACTGAACCTGTTCTTCGTCGTTTTCCGGGCAACAGCACTTCGCGCTGCCTGGAGTAAGCGTGAAGAGTGGCCAACGCTCGCATTTTGTGGAGAATACGCTACGACAGTGCGGGAGCAGTGTCCGTATCTTGATGAGCGGCGGATCGACTGGAATGAGGGCGAGCCATACTATCCCTTGTTTTGGAGCCTGATGAAGCAAGGTGGCGGGTTTCTCTACCTTCGCGAAAAATTGAATAGTCAACGATGGTCCAGCCTTGTTTTCCTTCCTTCGGGCGAGTTGATGGCTGAGCACCTATGGTATTTGCGCCAGTGGTTTAGCGACGAAGTGATGGCCGGTCACGATTGTAGCAATCGGTCCCGTTATGAAAGCGCTGCCGCTGAGATTCGGAAGCAGCTGGGCCGTAATCCGCGATTCTGGGCATATCTTTGTGTCATGAATTTGAAGCGGCTGTTGAGACGATTGCGATGACGCGCGCGTCGACCGATCCACTCGTTTCCATCATCATCCCCAGTTTCAACCAGGGACGATTCATCCGCGAAACCATCGACTCCTGCCTGAGTCAGGACTACCGTCCGATCGAGATTCTGGTACTCGACGGCGGGTCGAAAGACGATACCGTGGCGGTGTTGAAGTCATACGCCGCGCCGGAGTTGCACTGGCAAAGCGAGCCGGAC
>JBGSKJ010000086.1:0-19181 GCA_041741275.1 Gallionella sp. | reverse complement strand
GCAGCGCGCCCTGGCCGCACTGGCCCGTTTTGCCGAGCGCCTGCGCGGCCTGCCGCGCGAAGCGGTGCGCGCAGTCGGCACCAACTCGCTGCGCGTGGCGAAGAATGCCGCCGACTTCATTCCGCAAGCCGAACACACGCTGGGATTCCCGATAGAAGTCATCGCCGGACGCGAGGAAGCGCGCCTGATCTACCTCGGCGTGGCGCATGGCTTGCCGCAATCGAAGGACAATCTGCTGGTGATGGACATCGGCGGCGGCTCCACGGAATTCATCATCGGCAACGGGCTCACGCCGCTCAAGCTGGAGAGCCTGTACATGGGCTGCGTCAGCTTCAGCAGCCGGTTTTTTCCGGATGGCAAGATCACCAAGCAGAACCTGAAGCAGGCCGAGCTTGCCGCGCGCATCGAGTTGCAAACCATCATCGCCGACTACAAGGGGCAGTGGCAACAGGCGCTCGGCTCGTCGGGTACGGCAAAGACCATCGCCGATATACTGGAACTGAACGGCTACAGCGGGAACGGCATCACGCGCGACGGGCTCGACAAACTGCGCGCCCATCTGCTAAAGGCGGGCGACGTGCAACGCCTCGACCTGCAGGGCTTGCGGCCGGAGCGCATCGCCACGCTGGCGGGCGGCTTCGCCATCATGAACGCCGCGTTCTCCGAACTGGACATCTCCTTCATGAGGCCCGCCCTGGGCGCGCTGCGCGAGGGCGTGCTCTACGATCTGTGGGGACGTTTTCACGACAACGACATGCGCGACGTGACGGTGCGGCAATTCATGCAGCGCTATCATGTCGATACCGGACAGGCCGGACGTGTGGCAAAACTGTCCCGGTTATTCGCGCGGCAATTCCTCGGCGACGCGATCCCCGAAGCCGAATCACAGATGCTCGGTTGGGCAGCCGACCTGCACGAGATCGGCATCAGCGTCGCGCACAGCGGCTATCACAAACACACCGCCTACATCCTTGCCAATGCCGACATGCCGGGCTTTTCCAAAAAGGAACAAGCGCGCCTCAGCCTGCTGACGCTGGCGCAACGCGGCAGACTGGACAAGCTGCAGGGACAGTTGAAGATCAGCGAAACACCCGCAGACTGCGTGCTGGCGATGAGCCTGCGCCTGGCCGTGCTGTTCTATCGCAACCGCAGCGACAGCGCCCTGCCGGTTTTGCACGGGCGCTTCAGCGGCACCAAATTCCACCTGTCGATAGACACGGACTGGCTGTCACAGAACCCGCTCACCGAGACCGCGTTGCAGGAAGAAGTGAAGCAGTGGAAGGCGCTGGGGATAGGCATGCAGGTCGTGGCGGGATGATTCCATCTCAAAGGTAATACAATCTTTACGTAGGGGCGCGATTTATCGCGCCCTGATTTATTCAGGATCAACAGCAGGGCGTGATGAATCACGCCCCTACAGTATTCACCATGTGATTGGGAATCGGAATTACCCCGCCCTACGACTTCTCCAGCACCTCACTCAGCATGCGCGCCACACCAACCTGCCAATCCGGCAGGTTCAATTCAAAACTGTGTTGCAGCTTGGCGGTATCCATGAGCGAATTGAGCGGACGCCTGGCCGGCGTGGGGTATGCCGTGGTGGGCACCGGCTTGATCGCATCGGGCGCGACCTTGAGCGGGACGCCCGCTTGCCGGGCAAAATCGATCACGAAACCGGCATAGCCATGCCACGAGGTGACCCCTGCGGCGGCCAGATGATACAGGCCGGACAGTTCCGCTCGCTGTCGTGCCGCGCGGATCGCGTGTGCGGTGACATCGGCCAGCAGGTCCGCGCCGGTGGGCGCACCGAACTGGTCGTTGATCACGGACAGGCTGTCGCGCTCCCCGGCCAGCCGCAGCATGGTTTTGGCAAAGTTGCCGCCGCGTGCGCCATACACCCAACTGGTGCGGAAGATCAGGTGCCGGCAACCGGTTTGTTGAATCAGTTGCTCGCCTTCCAGCTTGGTCGCGCCATACACACTGAGCGGCCCGGTCGCATCGGTCTCCAGCCGGGGCTGTTCGCCGCTGCCGTCAAACACATAATCGGTGGAGTATTGAACCAGCCATGCGCCGATCTTGTTCGCTTCCTGAGCCAGCACGCCGGGCGCGAGCGCGTTGAGGGTGCGCGCCAGCTCCGGTTCGCTTTCGGCCTTGTCCACCGCGGTATGGGCGGCCGCGTTCACGATCACATCCGGCGCAACCGTCCTGACCGTGCGCGCGATACCTTCCAGATCGGTGAGGTCGCCGCACAGCTCGAGGCTGCGCGAATCCAGCGCAACCAACTCACCCAGCGGCGCCAGGCTGCGCTGCAGTTCCCAGCCAACCTGGCCGCTCTTGCCGAACAGCAGGATCTTCATTCCGAATTATCCATTAGCGCCATACCCGTTCCTTCCCCCTTGCAGGGGGGAGAGCGAAGCGAGGGGGCAGGACATTGCATCTAATAATTTTATATGCCTCTTAACTAATTTCAGGACGCTGTTGTTCCCCCCTTTGAAAAAGTGGGGTAGGGGGGATTTGAGACGCGCCGAATATAAAAATCCCCCTCGGTCCCCCTTTTTCAAAGGGGGAAGCGGCCTAGTGGTACGGCATCCTGTGAATTGTTCAGAGGCATGTAATTTAATTGGGTTCATCCGATATATTCTACAAATACAATCCGGGTTCACTAAGCCCGCTCCGCGTAATTCTTCTCGACCCACTGCCGGTAGGAACCGGACTGCACATTGTTCACCCATTCCCGATTGTCCAGATACCACTGCACCGTCTTGCGGATGCCGGTATCGAACGTCTCGGCGGGCTTCCAGCCCAGTTCGCGCTCGATCTTGCGCGCATCGATGGCATAACGGCGGTCGTGGCCGGGACGGTCGGTCACGAAGGTGATCTGTTCGCGGTAGGACTTGCCGTTGCTGCCCGGTCGCAGCTCATCGAGCAGCGCGCAAACGGTATGCACGATATCGAGGTTGGCTTTTTCGTTCCAGCCGCCGACGTTGTACACCTCGCCCGGCCTGCCCTTTTCCAGCACGCGGCGGATCGCGCTGCAATGATCCTTGACGTACAGCCAGTCGCGGATCTGCTGGCCGTCGCCATACACCGGCAGCGCCTTGCCGGCGAGCGCGTTGACGATCAGCAGCGGGATCAGCTTCTCCGGAAAATGGTAGGGGCCGTAGTTGTTGGAACAGTTGGTGGTCAGCACCGGCAGGCCGTAGGTGTGGTGATAGGCGCGCACCAGATGGTCGCTGGCGGCCTTGCTGGCGGAATAGGGACTGTTCGGTTCGTAGCGGTGGGTCTCGCTGAACGCCGCATCATCCTTCGCCAGCGAGCCGTACACTTCATCGGTGGAGACATGCAGGAAACGGAAGCTGGCTTTTTCGTTAACAGCCAAACCCGACCAGTAGGCGCGCACCGCCTCCAGCAAATGGAAGGTGCCGACGATGTTGGTCTGGATGAAATCCCCGGGGCCGTGTATCGACCTGTCCACATGGCTTTCCGCCGCGAAGTTGACCACGGCGCGCGGGCGATGCTGCGCCAGCAGCTTGCCCACCAATGCCGCATCGCCGATGTCGCCCTGCACAAAGATGTGGCGCGGGTCGCCGTTAAGGGAAGCGAGATTCTCCAGATTGCCGGCGTAAGTCAGCTTGTCCAGGCTGACCACGCCCTCGTCGTGTTGCGCGAACCAATCCAGGACGAAATTGGAACCAATAAAACCTGCGCTGCCGGTGACCAGGATCATGTCGTTCTACCGCACCCGCGGGGGTGCCCGATGTTGAAAAGAGCGGCGATTATAGGGCACCCCTGAACATTCGTCATTCCGGGCGCACTATGAGCCAGGGTAAATTTGTTCTCGGCGAAAAATGTAGGGTGGATAAGCGCAACGCATCCACCTTTTTGAGCTGGCATGGTGGATGCGCTGCGCTTATCCACCCTACTGCTTAATCCGCATTTCCTGACATCCCTGCATATTTTCTCGAAGGGTGAAATCGCACGCGTAATCAGCGCAAATGCCGACTGCGATACCAATCCGCCGTCGCACGCAAACCCTGCTCCAGCGTGTAAGGCGGAACCCAGCCCAACTCATTGCGTATCTTTGCATCGCTCACACGCAACGAGCCGAACAGGCTGTCGATCTGCTCCGCACGTCCCAGCACTGCCGCAGCGGCACGCAACAGGACGGGCGGGAAATAAAACGAGCGGCTGTTGCGCCCCAGCGCCACGGCGATCTTTTTCACCAGCAGCTCGGTCGAGACATCCCCGCCATCGCGCACCAGATAGGTCTGCCCCGCTGCCGCGGGATGGGTCGCACTAACGACCAGCGCATCCGCCAGGTTGCCCGCATACACCAGGCTGCGCGCATTGTTCGCACCCGCCAGCGGCAACGGGATCCCTTTATCTATCGCGGCCAGCAACTTCGGAAAATTTCCCTTTGCCGCAGGCCCATACACCAGCGGCGGACGCACGATGACGACTTCCAGGCCGGTGTCCCGCGCGATCTGCCACAGCGCCTGCTCAGCCTGCCACTTGGAAATTGCATAAGCATTATGGGGATGGGGGGTGTCACTTTCCGAAAAAGCCTGTTCACCATAAGTCCGATTGCCATTCACCCCTATCGAACTCACATACACCAGCCGTTTCACCCCGGCGCGTACCGCCTGCCGCGCAAGATTCACCGTGCCGTGCAGATTGACCCCGAGAAATTCCGCCAGCGGATCGGCGGCAGTTTCCCTCATCACATGCACCCGGGCAGCAAGATGGATAACCGTTCCCACGCCATCCAGACCCGCCGACCAATCCGTATCGCCGGTAATCTCACCCACATCGACGCAGTCCGGGCTATGCCCGACTGCACCGCCACCGCGCACCGCAGCGCGCACCGGATGTCCATGCAAGCTTAACGCTGCACACAACACGCGTCCAACGAACCCGTTAGCTCCGGTAACGAGGAATTTCGCGTTCTTCGCCATTACCGGTAACGCCTTGCCAGCCCGGATACAAACTGCCTGATGCGATCTATTATTTTGTTCGTTGCGAACAGCAGGGGCGAGACAGGAATATTATTTCTCGCCAACGCTATTAAAATCTCCCTGTTCTGCTGAATGATATTTTTCAGGCTCCGGTTTGTTTTTCCGCCAAGGCGCATCCTGACCCAGACACGGGGAATATAGCGGGAGCGGATGCCCCACCGTTCCAGATAACGCATCATCAACTCCGCATCCGCGGCAAGTTTGAGCGTATCGTCAAAGTAACCGAGACGCTCGATAACCGATCTGCGCGCATAAAATGTCGGATGCGCCGGACACCAGCCCAAAGCGAAATCGCCCTTCCTGAAATCCCTTGAGCGCCAGTATCTGATGACCCGCTGATCATCCTGGCTGACATAAACCAGATCCGCATAGCACGCATCCAGCGTCTTATCCTGAAATGCATTTGCGATTTGCCCAAGCACCGATGAGTCCGAATAAGTGTCGTCGGCATTCAAAAACCCGACGACTTCGCCGGTAGCCAGCGACAAGCCTTTGTTCATCGCATCATAGACACCCGCATCCTTTTCACTCACCCAATAATCGATGCTTCCCTCGTACCTGCGGATGATGTCCGGCGTTGCATCGGTGGAACCCCCGTCAATAACGATGTGTTCCACATTCGCATAGTTTTGCTCCAGAACACTGAGAATAGTCTGCTCAAGTGTTGCCGCTCCGTTAAATACCACGGTTATTACCGAAATGAACGGATTGCCTGAAGCAGGATTTTTCTCGATCCCTTTCGTCCTCAATCCGCCTGTATGCCTGTTCGCTGCCATTTCAATTCATATCTCCATGCATAGGTGCTTACCTAACTGAATTGAAACTTTCGATAGACCAATGCACCGAACAAAATGGCGCGCCAACGAAGACGCGTGATCCACGATGCGCGCGACCGTTCTGCGGTCTGCGTCACATTGTTACCATGGCGACGGTACATCATCAGGGGTTGCTTGATGAAAGCGACACTGCCAAAGATTTCGGCGCTCAAACCAAGCCACCAATCATGCATCGGCAGACCCGGAGGAAAAGGTAACGCATACTTCAGCAGCCGCCGCCGAAAGGCAATGCAACAGCCGAGATAACTGTTGCGCAGCAAATTGCGGGCCAAACCCGGCCCGGATTTTCTTAACGCGAAGAAAGATGCGTGCAGCAGATTCAGTTGCTCATCGACCACCATGCAATCGCACACCGCCAAGTCCGCATCGCGCAAGTGCTCCAGCATAACTTCAACCTTGTTCGGCAGCCACACATCATCCTGGTCGGCCAGGAAAATATATTCCCCCGATGCAAGCGAGAGCAGCGACTCATAATTGCTGACCAGGCCGGTGCACGGGCCCCGGATCAGCTTGATACGCGCGTCGCTGAACGATCTGACGATCTCCACTGTGTTGTCTGTGGAGCCATCGTCGGAGACGAGCACCTCCGTAACCAAGGGCGACACCAGGATCGACTCAAGTTGCGCCCCGATATACAGGGCGCCGTTGAAAGTGGGAATGCAGACCGATATCAACGCCGACCTTTCCCCAACAGAACCTTGATCCGTCTATAGACGGGATGAACAGCCAGAATCGCCAGCAACTTCATCTTGCCGGCACGGCCGCATATAAAATCTATCGCATTTTTTTGAGCCAGAGTCTGCATCCCCGCAGAAATCCCGTTGATATCAATGATGGCAATCGTGGCCTCAATGATCCTGCATGTCACTGAAGCCGAATCAAACAGTGTCGCAAAGAAAAGGTAGTCGGCAGCCGTCAATCCCTTAACGCTGACATATTCGCCATGCCAGGCATGTATATGCCGGCTGTAGATGACCGCCTGGTGATTGAACAACCCTTTCCCGATCACCGGATGGCAGTGCAGCAGCGAATTCTCGCCCACACGACGCAGCCAGTGCCCGAAGAGAATTTGGTCTTCCCCCGGTTTTGCAAATCGCATAGCGGAGGTAACGGCATCGGCACCGGCGAAAACATCACCACAATTCATGAAAAGGATGAATTCCCCTGTAGCCCGGCGTAGCGCCTTATTCATCGCATCATAAACGCCCTCATCAGGCTCGCAGACCGATACGTCCAGCCTGTCCTCATATTGCCGAATGACATTCCCCGTGCCGTCGGTCGATTCGCCATCAATGACGATGTATTCAATGTTTGGGTAGTCTTGCCCGAGGACCGAATCCATCGTCCTGGCGATCTCTTCCCTGCCATTGAAGACAACGGTAACGACAGTGAGTGCTGGCAAATTTCCGGTATTGGCGGTGGCGAGGGATGACATATTATGTTTTCAGGCCCGGACAGCGAAGTAATAGCCGTCGTCCAATCGCAGGCTACGAAACAACAAATTATTGTACGCAAGGCTGTGGTGAAAACGAACATCCAGCAAGCGCAAGCCGACTCTCTGCAGCAGGCGGCTCATCGCCTTCCGGCTGAACATGTTAACGTGTTCGTCAGCCTCGTAAAAAATATTGAGTTGGGGCGCCATGACATGATCACGAACATAACCGATCGCACCCAACCGTTTGCGCAGCCAGTCCACCGGCGGCACCGCGACCATCAAAACCCCCTTGGGCGCCAAAAGCCGTACCGCATGTCCAAGAAATTCGGCAGGCTGCTGAATATGTTCCAATACATTATCAATCAGAATGAAGTCATATTCACCGGACGTTTCCGGACCAAGATAGGCCCTGGTGACATCCAACCCGCGGCTCCTGGCATGGCTGACCAATACCTCATTGGGCTCCAGTCCCGTAGCCACCCAACCCCGTTGCTCGGCCACTTCCAGCGAATAGCCCATGCCTGCGCCGATATCCAGAAACCGCCCGGGAGCGACGAGCGACTCTATAAATGAAAAATTCTTCTGGTGGCGCGACCGGATGGCGTCCAAATATTGAAGATAATAACTAACGAGATCACTGTCATCGTAGTTGATCATTCCCCCATCAGAAAAGAAAGCGTCGCAATCAGCGCAATAGAATGTCTGTACTGCCAAATCAATCCGGTGGGAGTGAAGCAAGTAAGAACGGCCGGCGGATGCGGAACAGATTCTGCAGTTCATTAAATTCCTTTTGCCTGCTTCATTGAATATTGTTCGTGGCTATGTCCAGGCTTAAACAACGCAAACAAGAACGGTGATCTTATTTGTCGCCCCAAACATCGCCCAAGTTAAAATTCACGCCCGGAGGTAACCCTGGAAAATTTTTATTCCACTTAAAATAGATAGCAGATAATAGCCATATCCAAATGCGAAACAACTGGCCAAGAAATGGGATGCGCCAAATTTTGTGCTGTGAATATACGCGCCCAATTTCCTTATTACCGATAGTCGCAAGCAGGGTGGTTGTCTTTGCATTTTGATGAATTCTAAATGCAGCCAGAAATCGATTTACTCTCCTGAATTTTCCAGCACTCATGTATCTCACGAATAAATCATAGTCCATAGCAAAATGATAACTTTGGTCGACATTACCCTTTTTTTCAAAAAGGCTGCGTCTCCAAAAGCAGGACTCCTGAGGAATCCAATCCCAGTGCCGCATCAGTAAATTACTATGCATGGGCAGTATCGTGTGGCCGGTAACCTCGTTTAATTCATTGACTTTGCAGCGATGCCCATAAATGAAATCCACCCCGGGATTTAGACGAAAATACTCTGCGACAAAATTTAGCGTGCCCGGCAACAAAACATCATCGCTGTTCAAATAGGCCATGATATCGCCTGTTGCAAACTCAAAACCCTTGGCAATCGCAGCACTCTGCCCGCCGTCCGGACCAGATTCAAAATGTGAAAATCGATCGCGATACGGTTCTACACGCTCAAGTGTGTTATCGGTTGATCCACCGTCCATGAATATGTACTCAAGTTTTGGATAACGCTGATCAAAGACAGAGCGTATGGTCCACTCAACAAAGTCGCCCTGATTGTATGAGGGCGTGACAATGGTGATCGTCGGCAGTGCTGAGTTAATCATCTGCTCCATCCCTCAAAACTATATAGATATCATCTCCCTTACCCATTCGATTAAATATCATTTGGTTAATCCAGTTTGCACGCAATGCTTTCTTTAGAACGGGTTTTTCGAAATTGATTGCATGCGAAACAGTAGCACCAAGCCCCAGTTGGTTTTGAACTATGGACATAGCTGACCAATAGGTATGTGAAAATGTCTGGAGATGAACAGGCGATAACCCAACTTGTCTGGCAAGCGCGTATAGACCTTCACGCGAAAAAATATGCCGATGATATGGCGCGTGCCAATGTGCCCAAGTGGGACCGAACCAAACTATCTGGCGTGAATCCAGATTTGGTGTACTCATGACCAATACACCACCCGGTGCAAGTAGCAGTCGCAATCGACGTAATACACGCACCGGATCATTGACATGTTCGATGCTCTGCCCCATGAAAACCACATCAAATTGCTGGTCTTGCGGAATGATCTCAACCGCATTTTCCGCATGGCCATGCCAGACGAGATGGCCTTTGGCACGAACAATTTCAACAGCGTTATCATTTGGCTCAAGCCCAAACGATTGCCATGGTGTCTTTTCGCGAATTTGATCCAGCAAGGTCCCGTCAAAGCATCCTGTATCAAGGAAACGTAGCGGCTTCGTCACATCGACTCGTGCAGCCTTCAGCACTTTGTACAATTCGGTAATCGTGTTATCGGGCCATAATCTGGAGAAAAGGCGGGCCAAGTTGTCAACCGGCAACTTAAGCAAGACCCCCTCCCACAAATTCATACCGTTGAATTGCCGATACGGAGATATTCCCTCCGGCAGTTTTAGCTCGGTAGGGGGCGCAGAGTAATGCTTGCGATACAACCCGTCGAGCTTGTCAGCAGCAATTGGCGGGTGTGTGATGGCGACCCCATGCCTTGTATCCAGGTAGATGTAGTTTATCTCCCGCTCTCCAAAACGGGTATCCGGGATACTAAACAGCAATCGCTCTGCCGGCTTCCCGTCAATTGGGCTTCGTGGTATCCCGCCTACTCCCGGCGGGATAACAACCGCTGGCGGTGGCATGTTTCCTGAATCGATAGGAAAAAAAAGCGGGGCGGGATGGAATTTTCGCGAAAGCATTCTCGACAACCGCCGCAGAGGTATCTGCATCATCCAGCAAACACGTTTGGCGACAGATGCAGCAGCTATAAAATCACTGATCGACTTCCGCATTTCTCTTTGGTACCGCTCCATCCGGGTATTTGACTGTCCGGGATGCACCCGGAAGCAGCTCACATGGCCAGGCCGCCTGACAAAGCGAAAACGGGATGAAAGTCGTAACCATAAGTCGAAGTCACCAGCCAGTTTGATATCCCTGCGTATTCCGCCTACGGCTTCATAGGCAGTGCGTCGCCAGAACACGCCATCCTGAAAGAGAATGTGCCCATTAAGCAAATCAACCGTATCGACATCCCTGGGTTGCCGCACATTCGGATACTTCCATCCATCCACATGCACAACGTCCTCGTGATAGGCAACCTGGGACTTGGGATGCTGCGCAAAATATTCGCCTACCGACCTCAATCCACCACACTCAAACAGGTTATCTGCGGTCAGGTAGTACAATATTTCGCCGCTCGCATGCTCGAAGCCCTTTGCAATCGCGTCATACATTCCTTGATCCGGCTCAGAAATGAGGAACGAGATACGCTGATGAAAATCAGTTCTTGCCTCGTATTGGCGAATGATGTCAAGCGTCCCGTCCGTCGAACCGCCGTCCACGACGATGTATTCCAGTTCCGGGTAAACCTGTAGCAGCACCGATTCCAGCGTCTCCGCTATGTTAGCCGCGCCATTGAAAACAGGAGTGACGACCGTGATTCTGGGTAAGGTTGATATTGGCTCGCCAAAAAAAAACCGCCTCAGAAATGGACGCAAGATATGTTTGATGTCACGTTTAATGGAACTCATAAAATCCTGAACACGCTCACGAACACCCATGTGAATGAGAAAAATGCGCTGATGCCGACGACCGCTTAAGTGCATACGCCACAGGGCCAGTAATGCACCGACTGTGTATTGCCCCTCCTCTCGGTTGTGGCAATGTCTCACGCGCACCATCCAACACCTGCCACTCAAAACCCTGCGTATCGATCTTCAGGAACGCGGCTCGCGCATCCTTCAAGTATTGCCCCGCTACGCTATCCAGAGTTTTGATCGGGACGATCTCTTTGCCTTGATATGCCAATTCCGGAGCCGCACTTCGATGCGATTCCAGCATGGAAAGAATGGAACTACTTTGGGAATTCCCCGCAATATTGATCTCCACTTCGCCGATGTGACCACCCAATGCGCAACGTGGGTAGACATCCCACAGCGGATCGCTTGCACTGGACTGCAGCAACTCACCGTGAGCCAGAGAAAGGGGATCGAACGACACGATCCTGCCCGCATATCCCCAATGGCGTATATCAGATGCAAACTGACCTATATTCGCACCCAAATCCAAGACCAGATCGATGTCGAATTTGCGTAATGAAGCAACTAGACTCTCAGTAGGTGAAGTTGGCGGCACATAGCGGTGAACTGCCAGCCCAAACTTGTGGAGAATATTATTAATAATAGTACTAAGACGCATATAAATTTTTCAATTCCTGAATATTCTGTAATTTCGTAGCATTCTCATGCAGCCAATTACTGTCTCTATCTCGTCATTTGAATTGCTCTGATAATTTCGTTGGGTTAGCAGCAGCTTCGTTAAACACCGCACCAAAGCTGCTTCAGATTTTCACAAAAAAGCGACAATCGCTGTCTATCGGCGCAAGGTAGGCCTGAATCTGTTTCAAATTCATGAATTCATCCACCGCGCGCCGACAACCCTCATACGTACCATAATCGTCAATGATCACAATACCTCCCTTAACCACCTTGTCGAAAAGATACTCAAGACAGACCTTGGTGGATGCATACCAGTCACCATCCAGCCGGAGCAAGGCTATCGGCCCGATAGATTCAGAATCTGCAGGAAGTGTCTCCTGAAACCAGCCCACATGGTAATGAAGCAGTTCTGCGGGATAACCGATGGTCTTTTCCAGTAACTGGCGGTTCTCCTCTAACGTACCCGGCCCGCCCAGGAAGTCATAAATACCGGTCAACGGTTGCAGCGCACCTTTGTCATGCCCGCTTCTACCGGTAAATTTCTGCACCTCCCTTAAAGCTCTCTCCCCATCAACTGCGGCATCAGGTTCACAAATTTCCTGAAACGCGTCAAACAAGTGCAGATGCCTGCGTGCTTTCCCGGTTTGCAGGTTAGCGAGTGCCATCATGCCTGTTGCGCCACCCTTCCAGACACCGCATTCGACAAATGCGCCGGGGATTTCATATCGTTCGCAGTACGCCACTTGTTGATACAGCGTCACTAGCCTCCGTTTCGAAAGCATCGTATTGCGTTGAATGATCGAAATGCATGCTGTGGCTTCATCTTCAAACTCATAGCCCAGCCGCTCATCCAAGCCTAGATTCATCTCAAGGACCGAGCGGCGTGTTCGCACGATATCAAAACCCATGGCGTTAAGCATTCTTTTCACGGCTCGTTTCATCAACACTCCCATCAATTCTGAATCTTGGCAGATGCAACCAATTCACTGCATAGTGTTGCGAACGCACGCACTTGCACGTCGGGATGACACATCTGCAAGCCATAATTACGGCAGCGCTCGCGCATCTCATGATATGCCTCATCATTCAGTTCAAGCACCATGCGCAAGCCAGCGGCCATATCCTGTTCATCTTTGAGCCTGGCTCGGTAACCGGTCTTATCGGTATGAACCAGATCCACGGCAACGCCCATCTCGAAAGAGACCACCGGGATTCCGCAAAGTATCGATTCATTAATCATCATTGGCCCGGAATCTTCAATCGAAGCGTTGACAAAAACATCGGCCGCCTGGTATCCGGCGGCCAACATGGCATCGCCCATCAAAAACCCAACATTTTGATGCGCAAATGGAATAACCAGCTCTGCCGGATTCTCGATTACACCGGCCGTCACCACAAGGATTTGATCGCGCAGCGCGACATTATCGCCCAGCATGCCATGTAACAGCCTGAGTGCACCCAACAGATACCGGATACCTTTGCGCTCCTCATACAATTTATTTGCACCAAAGAAGATAATCTTACGGTCGGTCGGCAAATTAAGTTGCTTTCTGGCTTTCTGCTGAGGTGCCGGGCAAAAAATTTTAGGGTCAACAGCCAACAAGATTTTTTCATGGCGTTTGTTTCGGAAGACACTCCCAGCTTCCAACTGGCTTTGCAACCATGAAGAAGCTGCCACTGCGGTAATGTTCGTTTCCTGAAAACTTGCCCACTTGCTATACCACTGGCGATGCGACAGATCATGTGCACCCTTGCCCGCCCCGAGCTGCGGACAGTTTCCGCACTGCTTCATATACCCGGTGCAGTCGAATGCATAATGACAGCCTCCGGTAAGCGGTGCCATATCCATGAAATACCAGAGTATCGGCGCATGAGTCATCCGGTATAAATCACGCAAGGTACCCGCAGTTACAAAATTGGAAACCCAGTGAGCAATAATCACATCCGGCTGAAAGGGGATCATCGTCAATACTCTTCTCGCGGTAACCCTTTCCTGATTAATCTCGATGAAATAGTTAAATGGCTGAAACCTTAGCCGCAAATATCTATCCTTGAGTGCACACCAGCGCAAACGCAGTTTGTCGATAAACGTCAGCCGAGCTATTACATCAGCCACAAATGGATCGTCGCTCAACTTCTTCATCACCACCATACGTGAATCGATGCCGGCCGATCTCATGTTGCAATGCAGGCGGTAAGCGCCATCAAAGCCACCTCCGCCGCCGGCCATATCCTGCGTTGCGAGATGCAATACTTTCACCGGCTGCTCAATAATAAACGCAATGCGGCTTTGGCACGAACCAATATCCACATCCACGCGTTGCCTTGCTTAGGGCGATTGATTGAACGATAGAATGCTTCCAGCACTTGACGGCCTTGACTAGACTCTTCAATGGACGAAGGAAATATGGTTGGCATCTTATTTGGCAATGAAACTTCATAATCACTGACGCTGCCACAGTGAGTGCCGCTCCCGTCATGGCCAATATTGACAACTAGCGAAGCAGAGGTATGCAGACACAGCCCGTCCGTCAGGAATACACTCGCATACCAGCGAATCGCCCAGGAGTCCGTCTCACCCCTTGCCTGCATTTCCAGCATCTGAAAATATGAATATCCCATGTCAAATTCTTTCCTGAGCTTCTTGGCAATTATCATCTTTATCAACTTATCGGCATCAGGTTCAAATTTACGCCAAGCCCGATCCCAAGTTCCCCAACCCCATGAGGTTGACATTCTGCAAAAAAATGTTTCAGGCAAAACATCACTAGATGAAACAGGAAACATGTTCGCGGAAATCTGCATGACCTTCTCTTCATGCGCATAGTGTTCAAGCGCACGATTCATGTAAGCAAGAAAATGTGGCGAGGTAACCAAATCATCTTCCAGCACAATGATGCGACCGTGTTTGCTCACTACCGTTGTCACACCATCGATGACCGACTTTGCCAGCCCCCAATTGCTGTCACGCTCGACAATTCTGACTGTGCGGAAACCTGAGATAGTCTTGATGTAATCCCGCACCTCATGCACCGCTGCCGCAACTTCGGCGGTTTTGGGTGCATCGGAATAGATGATCAGGTCACTATCCTTTGCCAAGGCGTTTTTTTGCAGCGCCTCTACCGTCAGTCGAGTATGTGTGGGACGGTTATAAACAAACAGGGCAATAGGTGCGAGGGTCATTTATGGCTTGCTGGCGCCGATAGCCAGCGAAGTATATGCCGTGGGGCTTCCTTCCCAATCTTCCATTCGCAATCCCGCCACGCGGCTGAATTCACCTGTGTTGTGGGTAATCAGGGTGGCATCGTGGGCGCGGGCGATGGCGGCGATCATGGTGTCGTTCGGGCCGATAGGCTTGCCTTGGGTCAGCAGGTCGGCATGAATTTGCCCGTAGTGTTCGGCGCATTCATCATCAAAAGGCAGGCTTTGCAGTGGGGCGAAAAAGGCTTTGAGCAATTGCAGATTGGCTTCTACCCGTTGGCTACGCCTCGCGCCATATAGCAACTCCGCCTTGACCACGCTGCACAGGGCAATGTCGGCGGGAACATGTTGGCGAAAGTGATGCAGGATGGCCGGGTGTTTTTCGTTAAGCAGGTGGATACAGACGTTGGTGTCGAGCAGATAAATCATTTAATTGGCAGCCGCTCTTCCAAGGGCAATAGCGCCGGGCGCACCAATGGCGCACCTTCCCATTTTCCAAAGATGTCGAAATAGCCTTCCGGCCAATCCGCGCTGGCGCCTGCATCGCGCTTGACCAGTTCTGCCAGATAACGCGAAAGGCTCAGGCCAGATTGCGTGGCACGGCGCTGTGCTTGCTGGGCAATCTCTTCAGGAACATAACAATGTAGTTGAGCCATGAGATTCTCCTTGTATATGTGCTATATGTGAATTCTAGCAAAGTCATGCGACAAGCACATCATTTAATTCCATTTCCTTTTCAAACGGGAAATAATCCGTAGGTCGGGTTTTAACCCGACGCTGGATATGTCGGGTTGAAACCCGACCTGCCAAATGCACGATTGAAATAGAATTGAAATAACACCTCGGTCGCGCCTCATCCGGCACATCTGCAATGTATCTACCGTCTGTCGCGTATGTGCGAGACGGTTATAAACAAACAGGGTAATAGGCGCGAGGGTCATTTATGGCTTGCTGGCATCAATGATCAGCGAAGTATATGCCGTGGGGTTGGTACTATTACGCGGGTCAAAGCGCGTGGATCGCCTGATCAATCCGTCCTCAACATCCCAATTTTCATGGTGGAATTTTCCCTGCTCATCGAACCATTCCAGCAACCTGACTTTGTAACCTGCATTTTCAAGCAAGGCCGAAAGCGTCCTGTAGTTATATAGAACCTTATGGTCATCCGCACCCGACCCATAACCGCCCGGCTTAACCTGTGCAATGTAATCTGGATCGGAATGGAATCCATCCGGCACGGCGATGCGCAATAACCCGCCTTGCTTCTGGTACACAAAACAATTGCGAAATGCTTTGGCACCATCTTCCAGCGACAGGTGTTCCCAAACATGCTCCGCAAGTATTGCATCAAGAGAATTGGGTTGAAATAGAGCGCTCCAATCACTATCAACCAAAAGGTTCAAGATCCTTTGATCAGTTGGAATCCATCCAGGATAGTGAGTACCGCCCGCACCAACAATGACTTTTTTGTATGCGCAACGTTTTAATTCGCTTTTCAGTGCAAGCTTATTCATGAATGCACTAACACCTTCCCTGAAATTATCTAACATTTCACTTAAAAATCTTCGACTCATGATTTTCGAATTATCAGAAAATTATGTAGCATTGAGCTAACAATAAATCTAAAAAAACCTATGCGCTTGACAACATATGCCGCACGAAAAGCCAACAAACAATCTAATCTTTCTTTCGCTTCAGCGGCTACAGAAATGTACATATGCATAAACTGCTGGATCTTATCCAACAGAAGGCTTTTTTCCATAACCGCAGGTTTTGGATTATTTTCCATGAAATAGATTAGGGAAATAACAAGATCGCGACATCCATTAACCCTTTTTATGGTTGGTTTACTAGTCATGGTTGAACCGCTCCGAATTCTCCTGTGGAATAATATCTCGTCAGTCACCAGAGCGTTCGAAGAGGAAGCGATAAGAGGAAATATGACTTCCATATCCTCGTGTATCATTGGTTTAAAATTCAGCTTATTGTTAAGCCATAACCCCTTCTTTGATATATAAAGGCAAGGGCTAGGACTAAATATGCTATTGATGACCAAATCACGGAATAAAGATCTTTCACCTTCTGGATAGTACTTAAAGAAATTACGAGCGTAAGGGTTCTGCGTGGAATCGTTCTGGACAACGTTTTCTTCGTCAAAGAAACTTATGCCAGAGAAGAATATCAAGTCTGGCGCATTATATTCCGCAATAAATTGCTCCATTTTTTCAACAAAGTTCTCTTCTAAACGGTCATCCGCATCGAAATAATAAATATATTTGCTCGTTGCTATCTCCCTACCAAAGTTGCGTGCCGGTCCTTGCCCCTGATTAATTGTTTGATACAGCTTTACAACCGGATTAGCTGAATAGGTAAGCAGCTTATTCCAAGTACCATCTGTACTTCCATCATCAATAACTATGATTTCGTGCGGAACAACGGTTTGTGCCAGAACAGAGTCAATTGCTTCAATGATATATTTTTCAACGTTAAACGCAGGTACTATCACAGATATACAAGACATAAAGGAATAATCTCAGTTTGGGAAATTTCTATATAAAAATACTAGAACCCGGCCAACTCAAGTACAGTCGCATATGGTTTAGTGTCTATTTGTTCATTCCCAGCCTTAGTATGCTTCATTGAACCAAAGAATCTTTTGGCCCTGCACCAAATTCTGGTTAGCAAGAATTTCAACCAGCTTGGGTTATTATCAGTGTCTACTCCATTTTTTCTAGCTTTGATTGTTTTCCCCATATCATTCAGGATACGAAGATCAAAAGCTGACTTGACTCTTTGCCATTCATCAAAATAATAAGTTATTTCTTTTTCAGGCATTATGCCTGCAGATTTCTTTGCTTCCAATTCTCGATAGCAAATTTCGAAATATGCATTCCAATTAAGATTGGAATCTTTCAAATTACCGCCAACCAATTCACGTGCAAATAAAAAATCTTCGAATATACAATTTTCAACCAATGGCAACTTGAGTGGTACGTGAGGAAGCAAATCACTTTTCCCTAATGCCGATAGATATCCTGTATCGGTACCTTTATATCCTCTAAGCCCATTGCTAATGCCATACCCTTGGGAAATGAATAGTGGCTTATCAATGAACATGACATTCTGAACCAGCCCAAGAAGGACAAATGCCAAGAAATAATCTGGACTAATACCATTAAATGGGGAACCAAATTCAAGCCGAATACTCTTGACTAAAGAACTTCTATAACAGCAATTTAACCCACGCGGCAAGGTGTATAAAAAGCCTTTCCCAGAAGCAAATTCATCAATTATTCCTGCAGAATGTAATTTAATAAATTCACCATTTTGATATATCGAATTATCGCCAACTTCACGCCCTTCCTCTGCGTCATAACCTGACCAACGCCACGAACATACGTCAACCGAATCATCCGATGAAATAATTGCTGCATGGATGGTTTTAAGCGCCCCTTGTTTTAGTACTGAGCGATTAGTCAAAATTAGAACGTACTGCCCCCGAGCATGTAACGTCGCGAACTCCCAATGATCCGGCATGTTGAGCACGCTATCGGTTCGAATGCATCTAAGTCGCTTTTCGCCCTCAAACTCGTCAAATACAACCTGCGTATTTTGGTCATTAAAGTTATCGGAAACCACGACTTCAAAATCATCAAAGTCCTGCTTCAAGGCGCTTATCAGAGCATCCCGAAGCAATGCTGGCCTCTCCCTGGTTGGGATTACGATTGAAAAGAAGGGTTGTGCCATTGCTTTGCCTGTGCTTTTGGTTTGTTTGATTGATTGATTGATTGATTAAATTAAATGCTAGATGTAATACCCAAGCTTGCCCATAGTTTCACCGCAAATTCGGACAAAACCCCTCTTTTCAACTGAGCTCCAGTCTTTCCACTCCGGGAAGCCATATTGTTTTGTTGCATTACTCGATTTTGTATTGACTCTTGCATACCAACGACTGTAAGGGATATCAATATTTATAGGTTTGGAAAAATGTTCAGTAAAATAATCGTAATCTGATGTAAGCCGTTCAAGTTGTAACCAATGTTTATCAGGAATATGGTGCATCAAAAACTGGTTGGTGTCATTCAGGCACCAGCAAATCTTTTCAAATCGAGACATCCGCGGCCACTCATCAATATATGGGTCGCCACGTAAAGGCGCCAGCGCATATGCGCCCTTTGAACCGGGGCCATAGAATTGCGGCCAACCCATAACTGAACGGACGAATCCTCGCCCGTCCCTATTGATCCGGCCAGTTGAAGTTTGAAGTTTTCATGCGGCATATTTCACGCGAGAATCCTGAAAGTATTTTTTGACACGCTCCGGTGATTTCTCCAATGTCAGCATGTGCTCGGTTGTTGCGGCTTTCAGCTTGGCC